>CAZXCE010000206.1:0-12926 GCA_964639175.1 uncultured Clostridia bacterium | reverse complement strand
GCTCTCACACTGCAGACCCAGACCCATTTGTATGAACAGGTTGCCGGAAAAATTGAGCGCCTGATTGAAGACGGGGTGTTGCGCCCCGGAGAGCGCGTTCCATCGGTTCGCAAAGTCTCGCAAATGCACCAGGTCAGTATGGCGACGGCGTTCCAGGCGTACTTCCTTTTGGAAAACAAAGGGTTAATCGAATCACGACCCCGGTCCGGGTTTTATGTTCGGATGATCTCGAAGGGACTACCGCCGACACCGAATCGAACCAGTCCATCGGCGGTGGCAACATCGGTTAACGTAGATGATCTGGTCGGATCAATTTTGGCGGCAATGCGCCGACCTGATCTGGTTCAGCTCGGTGCGGCGAGCCCAAGTTCTGACCTGCTGCCAGTCAATCGGCTGAATCGAACCCTGATGGATGTGGTTCGTCGGTCTCCGAAACGGACGATTGAATATGAATTGATTGCCGGAAACGCTGAACTTCGGCGGCAAATTGCGCTCCGGTCACTGACCTGGGGTGGCAATCTGTCAGCCGACGATATTGTGGTCACCAACGGGTGTATCGAAGCCTTAAACCTCTGTCTGCGCGCGGTTGCCAGAGCCGGCGACACGATTGCAATTGAATCTCCGACCTATTACGGCGTCTTGCAGGTGATTGAAAATCTTGGCATGCGCGCCCTTGAAATTCCAACCAGCCCAACTGATGGGATTTGCCTGGACGCACTTGAAACCGCCCTTCATTCACAATCCATTGCGGCCTGTCTGGTGATGTCCAACTTCAATAATCCACTGGGAAGCTGTATGCCAGATGCCAAAAAACAACGTCTGGTTGAGATTCTGGCCAGCCACACGGTTCCTTTGATTGAAGATGACATTTACGGCGATTTGAATTTTGGGACGACGCGCCCCAAAACGTGCAAGGCCTTTGACCGTGATGGGCTGGTGTTGCTCTGTGCCTCGTTTTCCAAGACCCTGGCCCCAGGATATCGAATTGGCTGGACAGCCCCAGGGAGGTTTCGGGCCCAGGTCGAACGCCTCAAAGGCATGAATACCATTGCCACAGCGACGCTCCCACAAATGGTGGTGGCTGAATTTTTGAAAAATGGCGGCTATGAACGCTATTTGCGGCAGTTACGGCTGCATTTTGCCTCGCATCTGTATGCTGCCAAACAGGCGATTTTCCAGTCCTTTCCACCCGGAACCAAGGTGACACGTCCAGGCGGAGGGTTTGTCTTGTGGGTGGAATTCCCAGAAGGCATTGATACTCTTGAACTGCATTATCGTGCCCTGGAACACAAAATCAGCCTTGCGCCAGGAGTGATGTTTTCACCATCAAAAAAATACCAGAATTGTGTTCGGCTCAGTTTTGGTCAGAAATGGTCAGAAATAACCCAGCGGGCAATTGAAACCGTCGGCAAACTGGCCAGTTATGGAACATAACAAAAACGACGCGTGAGCCAGCCACAGGCAACCGCGTCTCTGCGCAATCACCGGAGCGTCAGGGTGTCATCCGTGAAAGATTCCTGTATTGTTTCTGCCACAGAAAAAAAATCATCCCTTCAAAAAGATTCATATTCCGCCCCTTGTGCTCAGAGCTTTTGTGTTGCCAAACATTTTGCTGACTCCCCCGGGTTCTTTTATGTCTTCATTCAACTTTTCTTTTCAAGCCAACTCAGCCCCCGGATTGGCTGACAACCCCGTTTTAAATCGAATTTTCACTGGTCCCTGGATTGAGAAATCGCGTTTAGCCCTGGATGTGTTTCACCCGCAAGCTGACCTGTCAGCCTTTTTTTCCACCCCCACAACGTGTTCATCAACCGATTTTGAACCAATGCTCACGGAAGAAGATCTCTCCCGGAGTGAAGTGTTTGCTGAACTCTGCCGGTCACACTGGATCTCTCCAATTTGTGATGAAGTTGAAATGGAATGCCGGGCCTCGCTTGATCAGGCACTCACCGCGTTATCGTTGCTTGAACTTGCGATTGAAACCGGGGCCGTCTCGCTCCAGGAAGTCATCAAGCCCGCTCGTGAGCTGGCCATCAGCCTGTTGTGGTCCGAGGCTGTCCGGCAATATCTGCTGATTTATGATTCCGAACTGGTACGTGCCCTGTGCCAGCGTATCGGGTTTGATCTGGGGCTGCCAGCGGTTGAAATTCCCCCGATCTCGCCAGACCCGAGCGGTTTTTTTGAGTTCTTGCTGGTACAGTCTGAAATCTGGTGCAATGACCGTGAACTCCAGGTCTGGCTCAATCTTCTGGATGATAATGTCAATTTTCTGGATGAGCCGGAAATGTTTCGCGAATATGTTGAAACCGGCGAATTTGATGGCCCGGAAACGACCCGGTGCCGCTTCCGACGGCGAGTGCGCGGGATGATTCGTTTTGTTGAGTTGCTTTCAGATTTGATTGAATCATGTCCGACGCCAGTCCAATCGAGCATTGGCTCAGCCTATGTGTACTGGCTGGCCAAATTTTTCGGATATGGCTACAAAAGCGCCGGGTTGAAATACGAACAGCGTGGAATTGACTGGTTTGAAGCCTATCAGAACTGCTTTGTGCTCAAAGAAGATCCCTGTGATGAAACCCGAATCATCTTGTGCGGGTTCGAAAAAACGGTGTATGGCGATGGAAACTGTTTTGCCACGGAAGACTGGCTGGCCAATGCCCACTCGCTTCATACCCTGTGGGAAAAAGTTTCCGTCGAGCGAGTTGAACCGTAGTGAAGAATTGGAAGAAATGAACCAGATCAACATTGATTCTCCCTCCTGACCCGTTGATCTTTCAATGCTCTGTCTTTGACTAAGTACCTTACCAAAAATTTCCAAACATTTTCACCACGGAAAACATGGAAAAAAAATCAAGCACTTACCAAACCCAATATCTCAGGAAATTTATGACAAGGTACGTATTGGCTATTTTAGCGACTCACCGTTGCGCTATTCAGTCTCAAATTTGGGGTTCTGACTGCTGACCTTGCGGTATGTTCCAGCGGCTGTGACATTGAGTCCAAATCCACAACTGCCTTCCTGAGTAACAATGAGCCTGCCTTTGGTAAATTTGAGCGTAATCTGGTCATTTTCACTGGCATCTTCGGGCTTAAAAATAGCTGTATCTCCTTCGATAAAGGCAATTCCACGTCCTTCACCAATATTGGCCATTGGCCCATATTCGGTTTTATATTCATAAAATCCTTGAAATTCGACCTTGAGTTGCTGGTTTCCTAAGGCAAGGATCTTGAAGGTGCCACTTTTGGTTTCCCAGGTGCCGTTGACCTGGGCCGCGGTGACAATCGTCTGTTTGGGAACAGATTTTTGCGCCATGGCCGGGTGACTTGATCCAAGGTACATGGTAAACAACACAAATGCTATCAAAGAGTTACGAAACATAAAGAAAGTATCTCCTTTAAAAAACATTAAATTTCTCCCCAAATGCCGTGCTTGAATTTACCTTCTTCGGCGCTACTTATCACCCTTGGCGCCATCTTTTTCTTTTGCTTCAGACGCAGACTGGCCCAATGAAGCCAGCCATTTTTGGAAGGCTTCTTCTTTGGCAATCGGATCAAAGTGTTTGTTTTTTTCAATCGCCGCCCGGCGTACAGGGCCACGCTCAACAACTTTTTTCAGCGCGGTGACCGCTCGTTTGGCATCGCGCATTTCAGCGTAGGCACAGGCGATATAGTACCACGGCCCCTGGTCATCTGGTCGGATATCGGCATCAATCTCAAGACAGGTAATTGCTTTTCGATACTCGCTGGTCGAGAAATACCGCATGCTTTCTTCAAACATCATGATAAAGCAATGATCCAGGACCATGTTGGCCACCTGCCGCGAAACAGATGGAGTTCGATCAGCCGCTTGTTTCTTCAATGGGGAAATCAAGGAACGCATGGCGGAAAAGCTTTCAAATTGCCCTTCCTCATCAAATAATCCGTGATAATGGCCAAAAAACTCTTCCATCCTGGCGCTATGTCGGCGACGTAAATCAACTTCATCCTTAAACCATTGCTGAACCGGTTTGGTATTTTTCAGCGCCTGAATTTTTGAATCAAGTTCTGGAGTCGAGGTCAGACCGGCATAGTCGCGGTTGAGATTGACCAGCTTCCAGTAAGCAGCCCCACTCATCCCAGCCGTTTCCAGTTCTTTGGCTGTGGCAATTTGCTTTTCATAGAAGGCCGTCAACCAGGCTTCGTTTTTGGGTTTGCGACCCGTTTTCATGGCCTGAAGGTCAAACCACTCCAGGGCACTCCGGGCAGTTTGCTTGTCGCACCACCCATGCGTACCGTCAAATACCACAAAGGTACTGGGAGTTGAATTCTTCTGCAGGGTTTCAATTATGTCCCGTACGTGGAAATAGTTAAAATCACTTGTACCAGCCGAGCCAAAGACAATAAACGGAAGTTGTTTACTTTCCAGAAGTTCTGGAATCCGTGGCGAACCAACGAGAAAGGTACCTGAAATTTCACCTTTACTCAGGCGGGCAATTGCCGTGGCCACCATGCATCCACCTGACATGCCGGCGGTATAAATCTGCTTTTCATCAAATGAAAGTCGCTGTCGAGTATCGCGCCAGAAGATCCGGACAATCTCTGAAATGGGGACATTGAGTCCATTGTGCGAGTTGTTTGATCCAACCACAATGTAGCCAAGGTCTTCGGCGGCTTCCTGGAGCAACTCAACCGGGGCCGAACCATTTCCGCCAGGATCAAACGCATAGACAATCGGCCATTTTTTGTCTTTTGTGTAGGCTTTCGGCAGGTAGAGCGCATAACTGTGGTCAGCATTTTCCTGGCATACCACTTTGGGCTGGATTTGCCCAGGCGTAAATTCAGTCTGAGCACAGATTGTTCCATTCCCCAGCCACACCAGCATCAAGGCCACCAGGCACCTCCAGGCTGTTTGAACCATAAATTGTTGTTGAATCATAAAACCCTTTTTCTCCAAGCAAAAGATGCACCCCGGCCTGAGATGATGATTTGTATCTGGCACTTTAAAGGAAAAAAAGGACAGGGAAAAAGGAAAAGTGATAAGCCGGCAGGTAGGCAGGATGATTGGGTAACAGGGGAGTTGGAAAAACAGTCCTCAAAACAACAACCCCCTGGTTGTGTGACCACAACCAGGGGGTTGAATATTTGGACGATCAGGGGCGATCAGATGGCAAAATTACCAGCGTGATCCGCCACCACGATGACCGCCGCCACCGCCGCCGCCGCGATGACCACCACCGCCGCCGCCACGATGACCGCCGCCGCCGAATCCGCCGCCACGATTGCCACCACCGCGTTCTTCACGGGGACGGGCTTCGTTCACGGTCAGGGTCCGACCATCGAGTTCGGTGCCATGGAACTGGGAAATTGCGCGCATACCATCTTCTTTGGAGGCCATTTCGACAAAACCAAAACCGCGTGAGCGGCCAGTTTCACGATCAACCACGACAGTGGCGCTATCAACGGTACCAGCCTGGGCGAACAACTGGCTCAAATCTTCTTCAACGGTTTTAAAGGACAGGTTGCCAACGTAGAGCTTCATAAACTTAAATTCTCACCATTCTAAAGAGGAGCAGGAAGCGAAATCCAAGTGGGTTCGGTGAATCTGACAGCAAACAAAACTTGCTTTGAAAAGTACCCAGAGAGGCTTCTGCAGGTTATGACCACCCTCTCAAACAATCCCAACCTACCGCCAGTTCACCCAAACAAGAAGCTACGAGGCAAATCACCGAAGGCCGAATGAGAGGAAAAAAGAACTCGGCGCAGTATGGGGGAAGAATTCCAAAAAGGCAAGCATCTGTTGCAAAAAAATTGTGGGTTTATTCTTCCAAAATACTTCTTCCCATTTGAGATTGACACGAGTGCGGCCAATTCAAATTCAAATTTGGGAAAACAACCCGGATTGCCAAACCCGTGCACGCTTGTTTGGTGTGGATCCTGGTGTTTTTTGTGGTCTGAACAAATTTTGACATCCGGTTTGAGCCGCTTTCGGTCTCACTCGACAAACATCAGTTCATACACTGAAACCCCCGATGAAAATCATGAGGAGGCCGACAGTTGGGTACCCTCGAACCCCAATCACGCCAGGAATTATGGTGATTTAAAGCTGACAGTCATTTACAGACCAGTGACGTGTATCGGTTTGAGCCTGTCCAGCCTGCTTTGGTATGATTTTTGGAGATTGTCTGGTTTACTCTTTTGGAGACAATCCTCACTTTTTGAGTTCCCCCAGAATTTCTGATTCCTTCAGTGGCAGGCTTCAATTCCATGGCAGAAAAACCACTCTGGCATCCCCAGAATCAGGCAGAACGCCTGACCGAATTACTCAGTCAGGATCGAACCGTTAAAGACACCCCTTTACGGCGTGATGTGCGCCTCCTTGGGCGCTTGCTTGGCGATGTGATCAAAGAACAGGTCGGCCAGAAACTGTTTGAAAAAGTCGAACAACTCCGTCAACTCGCAATTCAGCACCGCGAACGGGTCATCCGTCAGGATACAACTGACACCGAAGCCGACTTAATGGCCCGGTTTGAGGCCCATGTCGCCGGCGTTTCGCTTGAAGATGCGTACCGGCTGACCAAATCGTTTGCCATTTATTTTGAGTTGACCAATCTGGCTGAGACCAATCATCGCAAACGTCGTCGCCGGGCGGCGTTGCTGGCCAGTGGGCGAAGCTCTGAACCTGGAACCTTCCGCGGCACCCTCGAACGCCTCAAAGAACATGGCTACACGCTCGACCAGGTACTTGACCAGCTTCGAAAAATCGAAGCCGTTCCCGTGTTTACCGCCCACCCCACCGAAGTTGCCCGCCGGACGGTGTTATTTAAACGGCGTCGGATCCTGGCTGAACTCGCCGCCCTGGATCGACTTCCGCTCACCGAAGTCGAAGCCCTGCGCAGCGAAGCCGCCATTTCGGGCGAAATCACCGCCCTCTGGCAAACCGATCAAATCCAGCGTCGAAATCCGACCGTGCGTGACGAAATCAAAATGGGGCTGGATTATTTTCCTGGATGTTTGATTGAAACAATTCCAGTTGTGTATACCGAACTGGCTCAGGCCTTGTGCGACGTGTATGAGGTTGAAGTATCACCTTCGGACTTACCAGGCATGGTCCGGTTTGGGTCCTGGATTGGCGGCGACCGGGACGGGAACCCGTTTGTCACGGCAGCCCGCACCGAAGATGCGCTACGGATGGCCCGCGGCGTGATTTTGGAGTATTACATTCGCCAGATCCATGAACTTTTAAAATATTTGAGTTCGTCGGTTGGGCAGGTTGATGCCTCGACAGAGTTGACTTCGGCAGTGGCGGCGTATCGTGAACGATTTAAACAGGTTCACCCGGCCAATCCTGCCCGTTCGTCGCACGAACTCTACCGGTGTTTTCTTGATTTTGTGCTCCATCGGCTGGACGCAACGCGCACCACGCCGACTCATATTGATGCGTATGCTGACACCAGCGAATTTCGCGAAGATCTGCAGCTTTTGCGGCGCAGCCTGGCCGCCAATCGTGGCGAGCGAATCGCCCGACTGGAACTGGAGCCGCTGCTCAGGCAGGTTCAGACCTTTGGGTTTCACCTGGTGACGCTGGATATCCGCCAGCACGGGCGGGTGCATTCAACCGCAGTCAAAGAACTTTCCCAGGGAAATCAATTCCATCTTGAAGCGTCCGCCGCGCTACCGGCCCCGTCGGCGACAACGCTAGAGCTTCTGGAAACGCTCCGCACGATTGCCCGCCTCAAATCCAGTTACCCTTCGGAAACCATGGAACGCTATATCATCAGCGGTTCAGAGTCGGAGGCTGATATTTTGAATTGCCGGTGGCTCTGTGAACTGGGAGGTATTCGAACCGGTGGCAATCCAGCGCGTGGCGACCAGGGATTGATGCCGGTTCCACTGTTTGAATCAATTGAGGACCTGCGCCACAGCCCACAAATCTGTCGGGCGCTCTGGACGTCTCCGGCCTATCAATCGCTGCTCAACGCCTGGGGACGCGAACAGGAAGTCATGCTCGGCTATTCTGATTCAAACAAAGACGGCGGCATGATGACGAGTTCCTGGGAACTCTATAAAGCCCATCGCGAACTGCATCGGGTGGCTGATGAAACTGGCGTCAAGCTCCGGCTGTTCCATGGACGTGGCGGCACGGTGGGACGCGGCGGCGGTCCAACGCATCGGGCGATTATTTCACAGCCGGTCGGTGCCTTTACCGGACATATCAAAATTACTGAACAGGGCGAAGTTCTCAACTGGAAATATTCGGATCCAATTCTGGCCGAACGGAACCTGGAATTGATGATTGCCGCTTCGTTAGAAGCCCTGACCCGAACCGGAACCCCCAACACACCGCCGGGCCCTGACATTGAAGCGGCAATGGATACCATGTCGGGGCTGGCCTTTGAGTTTTACCGAACCCACATTGTCGAAAACCCTGATATTTTGACCTACTTTGAAGAAGTCACCCCGGTGAGCGAATTACAACACGCACGGATTGGCTCGCGCCCGGCACGCCGAAGTGAACGGCGCGGCTTACAGGATTTGCGAGCCATTCCCTGGGTTTTTGGCTGGATGCAAAGCCGCCATGTTGTCCCTGGCTGGTTTGGGGTTGGAACAGCACTTGAACAGTTTGCTCGCTCACAACCAGAGAATCTGACCCTGTTGCGCCAGATGATGCAGGATTTTGTGTTGTTTACCGATATGATCCGCAACGTAGAAATGAGCCTGGCCAAAGCGGATTTAAACATTGCCCGCCGGTATGCCGCGCTGGTTTCAAACCGTGACATCCGGGAACGGGTTTTTTCGTTGATCGAGACCGAATTTCACCGCACGCGCCAGATGGTGCTCGACATCACTGAACAACGCCGGTTGCTCGAAGCAAACCCGGTTCTGGCCCGTTCGATCCAGTTGCGCAACCCGTATGTTGACCCGATGAGTTTTCTCCAAATTGAACTTCTGCGCCGCAAACGGGCTGGTGAGGCAAGCGAAGAACTAAACTACGCCCTGGCAACCACCATCAATGGAATTGCCGCCGGGTTGAGAAACACCGGATGATAATGGTGAAGCCCAGCCGGGATTGATGATCGTGGAACTATTCTTTCAATTTGTGTCTTCTTCACATTCTAAGAAGTAGTCATACACATCGAATCTCAGATCCTGTTGGGCAAGTTCTTGAAAGAAAGAGGCATTCTTTGGAGTAATTGGGTAGCAATCGTACATCAGGTTTTCACTGGATTCGCCAAACAACGTTTGGAGTTCCTCAACCGGAATTTCACCAAGTTCAAGCTGCCCCTTGAAATCTTCACTTTGTTTGTCAAACCACGTAATCAACCGGATTATTTTGTGCATCGTTGCCCCTATTTTATAGATCAATTTCCGTTCAGGATTTACTGGTTTGGTTTCCTGGGATTTGGATCAAACTCACCAGGGTAGGATCCACGCTCGTTATATTATTCAAGGGTAAGAGGTATTGTTCAGAATTATTCAGTGCATTGGCATCCGAATCACAGTCCAGCAAAAATTCAACACTTTCAATGTGCCCAAGTTCAACATCGCTGGCCCGAATGTGATCAAAAATGGAAAGTTCTTGTTTCATCGGTGGTTTTTCTCCTCCGTACTGGGAGAAGCCAAAAAAACCAAACCCGCAAGAATCATCTCCTGGCGGGTTTGGGTAAATGGGTCAGGTTGTCAAACCGGGCTGATTTGTCATTACCGATCTGTGTCGGAGTTTTCAAGACTGTCCTGTGGTATCAACTCAGGGGTGATTTCGTCAGAAGCAGACTCGGGTTTGAGCGCGGTGAAAAATTCAAACGCGCCAATATCGTACTTCCCGCCTTGTGGTCGTGGAATATTGTCAAAATCCGTTGTGACTTCGGTTCGCGCAATACCCACATTGATCGCCGGCGAGGTACTGAGCAGGTGCAGGTTGAGACTGGCCAGCGCCGGGTTCACAAACAACGGGTCAACGCTAATCGAATTTTTATCCTGGGTTGTCGCTGCCCGATAGGCTGTAAAACCGGTCAGGAACCGGCCATTCCAGTAAAATCGGGCCTGGGTTGATCCGCCACTGACAAACCAGAGGTTATAGTTGATCGTGTTATTTTGAGTACTGCTGTTACGGACTGAGGCTCCAAGTAAAAGCCGGTTGTTTGATGAACCATAGATGATGTTGTTCATCACCGTATTGGTATCGGCATACTGGATAAAAATCTCGCACCGCGAAACATCGGTCAGTCCAGCACCAGCCAGCGAATTATTGTTGTACAGCGTGTTGTTCAGAAACTTGCAGTTGCGTACCCGTCCACGGGTTGAATCATATCCACCAAAGGCCAGTCCAATTTTATCATTGTTATAAATCAGGTTGTTGCGCACGATCACGCCTGAAGTCACCAGCCCACGATTTTCAGCGCCGATCTCAATACCAATATCAGATTCGCTGATGGTGTTTTGCTCGATTGTAATATCACGCCCACCGTCCACATAAATCCCGCCAGCATAGCCGCCGCCATAGTTTGAACGTGCCCGCCGGACTATGTTACCCCGACACACGCCGTTACGGGCGGCATCTTTTGAAGCCAGGGGGCAGGTCTTTTCGCCGCCGATAAAGTCAATGCCGATATTGTTGACATCGTGGACATAATTGTTAATGACCTGAAAGAGTTCGACATTGCCGTTGAGGGTCAGTGCCTCGCTTTCAGCCGGATCAGAGTCATAGACTTCATTGCCATAAATCAGCAGGTTGGAAATGGATTTGGTCGAACTGGTACCATAGACACCAATCCCGATAGCTTCGGTGCCACGCATCTCGTGAATCTTGTTGCTGCGCAGTTCAATCCGATCACAGCCGCCTTCAACCCAGATTCCGGCGCCAAAATTGACGTTGAGGTTGTTGCGGATTTCAAACCCGATCAGTTTGATGTAGTTTCGATTCCGGATCGTGACAATGTTTGCTCCACTTCGGCCAGTGCCATCAATGACGGGTTGTTCATTGGGGTAATTTTGAAACGTAATGTACCCGGCGGTTGCCGTTCCAGATACGTTGACCGTGGGTTTTTCATTGTAGATGCCAGAGCGAACCAGCACTGTGCTACCCGGTGTGGCTGAGGTAAATGCCTTCTGGATTGTTTTCCAGGGGGCGGCTTCGGTTCCGGCATTGGTATCGAGACCGCTGGGTGACACATAAAAGGTTCGGACCTGTGCAAAAGCTGGCAATGAAAAGCTAAATACGGCTGCAAGCAATAGAAATGTCAAATATACGCATCGCGACATAGCGCTGATGTCCTCCGAAAAATTGATTTTCTTAAAAAGATTGAGATGAAGGGGCGTGACAGTATTGACTGGAAGAGTGCCGTAGTCTACCTGTCGCTGACAAGTCGTGCCGGAAAAGAACCTACACTTTCGGGGCCACCAAACTGCAAAAAGCCGCTCAAATCAGTCGAATGTATAAAAAATCCAGTTGAGCAGAAGGTGATGACCAGAGCCTGTGCCTGACCTGGGAAAAATCCTGATTCAAACGTTGCCAGGGAATTGCCGGCTGAAGTACAAAGACAGGCCCAATCAATGTGAGGGTTTCTGAATAAAGTGTCACCGAGGGTTTGGAATTCAAGGAGTCTTTGTCGATGGAAGATCACCAACCAGCAAAAAATAACAAGAACCCAAAACCTCCGGGCTGTTATATCTGCCGAAATCCATTAACCGAAATCCACCATTTTTATCGGCGGATGTGCCCGGCTTGTGGCGAGTTCAACCTTTCCAAACGCGAGCAGCGGGTTGATTTACAGGGTCGAGTGGCGCTTGTGACGGGTGTGCGGGTGGGAATTGGTCGTCAGGTGGCCTTAAAGCTCCTCCGTGATGGTGCCACGGTGTTTGGAACTACCCGGTTTACCCGAAATGCCGCCCAGCAATTTGCACTCGAACCTGATTTTTCTGAATGGAATTCCAGATTGCGCATCCTGCGTGCTGATTTTCGAGTGTTGAGCAGTCTTGAATGGCTGCTCCTGAAAATGTTTGAAACCACACCCCATCTGGATATTTTGATCAATAACGCGGCCCAAACCATCCGCCGTGATCCAGATCACTACCGTTCATTGCTCAAGCTTGAGTGTCTTCCAAATTCGGACCTTCCACCGGAAATTCAGAGAGTCCTCACGGTGGAGAAAATGACAGATCACCCGCATCAGCTTGCCTATCAGATTGAGCAACCCACCGGGATGACCTCATTTTCCAATTCGATACTCGGCCCGCTGGTGAGTGCCAATTCAGGTCTGCTCTCGATTCTCCAGTTGTATGAAAAAATGGACAGTGAAACCAAAATCCCTGAATCACTGGATCGGTCGGAATTCCCGGAACAAGGGTTGGACCTCAGAAACCGCAATAGCTGGCAATTGCTCGATCATCAGGTGTCAGTGGTCGAACTGGTCGAAGTTTTTCTCATCAACGCCATCGCGCCGTTTCTGCTGTGCAGCCGGCTCAAACCGCTCCTGAAAGCCAGCCCGGCCAAAGCCAGATATATCGTCAACGTCACTTCGGTCGAAGGCAATTTCAGCCATCCGAAAAAGCGCGCCCAGCACCCGCATACCAATATGGCCAAAGCGGCGCTCAATATGTTTACCAAAACCTGTGCCAAAGAATATGCCAGTCGCGATATTTTGATGAATGCGGTTGACCCCGGCTGGGTGAGTTTCCAGCAACCGCTCCAGCGTGCAATGGAAATGCAGGAACGCGACCTGGGACCGTCGCTTGATGGCGTTGATGCGGCGGCCCGGATTTGTGACCCGATTTACACATTCGAACTCACCGGAGAGAAAATCAAAGGCAAATTCCTCAAGGATTTTAAAGAACATCCATGGTGAGAATTTGGGGCTAAAGACGTCGGACTTGGAGGATCTGAGTGGGTAACTCCTTCGAACCCGGAACCCGGAACCCGGAACCCGGAACCCGGAACCCGGAACCCGGAA
>CAZXCE010000205.1:0-12976 GCA_964639175.1 uncultured Clostridia bacterium | reverse complement strand
GTTGGTTCAAAAGTTGGAGGCCGGGTCAGCCAGGTTCTGGTCGTTGAAGGCCAGACCGTCAAGGCTGGCGACGTGCTGGTCAAATTTGACGTGGCCGAACTCCAAGCCCAACGAGAGCAACTCCTTGCCAAAATTGCCCAGGCTGAGGCCGTAGTCAGTAAGCTCAAAAATGGATTTCGCGTCGAAGAAGTCGCTCAGTCTGAAGCTGCTGTCGAACGCGAAAAAGCCGTGCTGGAAAGTCTAAAAAACGGCCCACGCCCACAGGAAATTGCCCAGGCCCAGGCCGATATGGCGGCAGCCCAGGCTGATCTTGACAATGCAGAACTCTCCTGGAATCGGGTCAACCGGCTCTACCAGTCAGGCGATGTTTCAAAACAGGTGCTTGACAATGCCCAAACTCGAAAGCAGGCCGCCGTTGAACGGCTTGAATCGCTGAAACAACGAGTGTCGCTGCTCCAGGCCGGAACACGTCAGGAAGACCTGCGCGCGGCGGGTGAGCGGCTGCGTCAGGCACAGGAGAATCTGCACATGATGCGTAGCGGCGCCCGAAAAGAAGATATTGCCGAAGCCACGGCCCGGCTCAACGAAGCCAAAGCGCTCCTTGAAGGCAATGCGGTCCAACTGGCCGAAGGCGTCGTCACCGCCCCGGTTGCCTCTCGTGTCGAAGTGCTCAGTGTGCGCCCCGGTGACTTGCTGCCACCCAACAAACCAATTGCCGTGTTGCTCGAAGGTGACCAGTTGTGGGTTCGCGTTTTTGTGCCCGAACCCGAACTTGGCCGGGTCAAAGTCGGTCAGAAAGCCAGCGTCACGATTGATACATTCCCCAACCGTCCCTTTTCAGGAACGGTCGAACAAATTTCAGATCAGGCTGAGTTTCTGCCCCGCAACGTTCAGAGCCGCAACGAACGCAATCATCAAGTGTTTGGTATGAAAGTCCGGGTGGATAACCCCGAAAACATTTTCAAATCTGGAATGGCGGCTGAAGTGCGGCTCGAAACCCGGTGACAACTCTGGATCAACGAGGTATTGAGAATTGCCCAACCTATGACGAGATACCCTGGTTACTGACACCACTCTCAACTGACATCCCTGGTTTTTTTATGGTCGAACAACTCCGAATCCTCAGTTACGGTCTTTCCCCTTCTGACCAGGAGGCATTTGTTGATGTCCTGTCCCGAAATGGATACGAGGTCATGCTTGACGCGATTGAGGAACTCGATGACCTCCTGATCGCTGTGGAAAAAAACGATTCGCATCTGATTTTCACAACCCATCAGGCCTTTGAGCATTCATCTGAACGCTTTTGTTCCCTGCTTGAATCTGGAAAAGTCTCGCTCCCTTTTCTTATTCTGGCTCAGACGGATGTAGTGATTCAGCTCCCTGCGGCACACAGTTCACTGGTTGAGATTGTTTTGTGGAAGGATCTGGCAATGCTTCCCAGGCTGGTGCCGGTACTGTTGAAGGCCAATGAATTTCGGACCAGAACGGTGCAACTCCAGGACGAAGTAGAGAACCTTCAAGCCCAACTTCAAAGTCTGGTGACCCCCTGGGACGATGCCTTCATCTCAATTGACGAGGACCAAACCATTGTTTGGGTCAGCCCAGGGGCAGAAAAGATGTTTGGGTACACGGCTGAAGAATTAATTGGCACCCCAGCCGATAGACTGACACCCAAACGGTTTCTTGAAACTCACCATGAGTTTATCAATCGCATACTCAAGTCAACTGAGTCGGTGACCCCAAAAGAAAAACCCCAGCGGGTTTGGGGACTTCGGAAAAATCAAACAGAGTTTCCAGGTGAGGCGTCCATTGCCAAATCAACCCGGAACCACAAAACACGGTTGACCATTCGACTCCATGATCTGTCTGAGCAATTACACCTGGAGGAACAATTCCTTCAGGCGCAAAAGATGGAAGTTGTGGGCCGACTGGCAAGCGGGGTGGCGCATGATTTCAATAATCTGCTGACGGTCATTCTGGGTCATAGCAATCTGCTGTTGCGCTGGTCCGGGTTGGATACCACGGCCTATCGCAGTCTGAAAGAAATTACCAAGGCCGCCGAACGGGCTTCGGAACTCACCCGGCAATTGCTGCTTTTTAGCCGGAAGCATGAACAAGAACTCAAAATCATTCATCTCAATACAGTTCTCACCGACATCAATAAGATGCTCCAACGGATCATTGGTGAGGATATTGAGCTGATTTATGACCTTGATCCAACCATTCATGCCATTAAAGCTGATCCACGGCAAATTGAGCAAATTGTCCTGAATTTGTGTGTCAACGCCCGAGATGCCATGCCACAGGGCGGCACCATTCATATTTCAACTCATCTGTATCAATCTGATTTTGTTCCGATTGGTAGTTATGCGTCATTGCTGCCGGGTAGCTATATTGCCCTCAAGATCCAGGACACCGGCACCGGGATTCGGCCTGAACTGCTGGATCGAATTTTTGAACCATTTTTTACCACCAAAGAACCCGAGAAAGGGACCGGACTTGGCCTCTCAACCGTGTATGGACTGGTTCGGCAAAACGAAGGCCAGGTTACGGTTGAGAGTGAACTCGGAAACGGAACGACATTCTCGGTGTTTTTGCCGTGTAATGAAGAAACCCTCGATCTGATTCCCGCCGAACCAGCTCTCACGGCAACAACCCAGGGGACTGAGACCATTCTCGTGGTTGAAGATGACAAAATGGTAAGTGAATATCTGAAACAGGTTTTGGAGATGAGCGGGTTCCAGGTCCTGGTCGCACAAAATGGGATGGAAGCCCACAAAATTTGTATGCACACCCTGAAACCACTCCATCTGCTGATGACCGATGTGGTCATGCCCAAAATGAATGGAATCGAACTGGCCAAAATGGTAAGCCGATTTCACCCAAACATGAAGATTTTGATCATGTCGGGCTATCAGGAACAAATCCAGGATACCCGAACGCTGCACCCAAGCTGGGCATTTATCCGCAAACCGTTCCGGGTAGAAGAATTACTCAAAAAAATAAGGGATTTGCTGGACGCCGACTAACCGCCCGGGTATCAATTGAACGCCTATCTCGATTTGCTTGCCGCGAGTCAAAAACATTCTGTGTGAGGTATAGATTTTCAGAAAAAGAAAGAAACCCCAGAGTGCGCCTTCAGGCGTGAGTGGGTGAGGAGTGGGAACGAAGAAAAATCTCTCATCCGAAGACGATCCACTGAACCTTTTTCTGAAAGGCTATGGAGTGAGAAACTGTGTCGAAAACTACTGTGTTGCTGGTTGATGATGAAGCCGGAATCCGATTTGGCATGCGCAACTTTCTCAATGTGAGCGGCTTTGAGGTGCTTGAGGCAGGGAGTTGTCGTGAAGCTGAAGAGCGCCTGAAATCGATCCATCCAGATGTTGCCATCCTTGATTATTCCCTACCGGATGGCAACGCGCTGACGTTAATGACCCGCCTGCGGGAAATTGCCCCAACCGTCCCGATCATTATTCTCACGGGTTTTGGCACGATTGATCTGGCAGTTCAGGCAATCAAAGAAGGTGCTGAACATTTTTTGACCAAACCGGTCGAACTTCCAGCCTTAATCATCATCATCAATCGGCTGGTTGAAAATAATCGTAACCGGCGCAAACAATTAGCGCGAAAATCACATCAGGCCCAAACCGCCACCAACCCGTTTCTTGGGACGAGTCCCGCCATCCGCCAGTTGGAAGATCAGGCCCAGAAAATCGTCGGGTTTGACAGCCCGGTTTTCCTCCAGGGCGAAACCGGCACGGGGAAAGGGGTACTGGCAAACTGGTTGCATACCAATAGCCCTCGCAGTGAAGAGGCATTTGTCGAACTGAATTGTGCTGGCCTGTCCAAAGAATTTCTTGACACCGAGTTGTTTGGGCACGAAAAGGGGGCTTTTACCAGTGCTGTTACTTCCAAACCGGGTCTGTTTGAAGTTGCCCACCGGGGAACCGTCTTTCTGGATGAAATTGGGGATATGGATCTTCAGGTCCAACCGAAATTGTTAAAAGTTTTGGAAGAACGGAGATTTCGCCGGATGGGGGGAATTCGGGATGTCCATGTGGATATTCGGTTGATTGCGGCGACCCATGAGGATATCAATCGCCAGGTTCAGGACCGCACCTTTCGCAGCGACCTGTATTTTCGCCTGAGTACCATTCCGCTCACCATTCCACCTCTGCGCGAACGAAAAGAAGACATCTTGCTTCTGGCTCAGTTATTTCTTGACTCGCTGGCGGCTGGTTTTGGCCGGCGTGAGGTGGAACTTTCGACCAGTGCTCAAAAAGCACTGGTTGATTATGCGTGGCCAGGCAATATCCGCGAATTGCGCAATGTGCTGGAACGCGCCGTGCTGCTCAGTAATTCTTCAGTGTTGCAGGTCAAGGATTTCCGATTTGAAGCCTATACCAATCTCCCAGCCGCCGACGAAACCTTGCATATGACGCTGGATGAACTGGAGTGCTTTCATATCGAACGGATTTTGCAGGCTGAACAAGGAAGGGTTGAACGGGCTGCGCAACGGTTAGGCATCCCGCGTAGTTCGCTCTATCAAAAACTCAAACGCTTTGGAATTCAGAAACCGGAATGAAGAATGTTCTTGGTGCTTGGTGCTTGGTGCTTGGTTCTTGGTTTCGAAAACCCGGAACCCGGAACCCGGAACCCGGAACCCGGAACCCGTTTCTTCATGCTTCATTTCTTTTTGTTTTCAGGGGTATTGAGTTCGTCCACGGGGGTTGGTGCCGGCTTTTTGGGCGAGTTGATCTGAACTGGCGCCATCATTTTCCCCATCGTGGGCTGGCAATGCGGCGTTGGAGGCGTTGGAGGCGGAACCGGGGCAATCGCACCCATCAGAGGTTCTGGCTTGGGCGAAACAACTGGCGCTTTTGACCAGAAGGGCAACTTCCCTCCCATCCCCAAATAAAGGCTGATTCCAGAGAAGAACCCAATACATACCGCGACAATGGCCCCGCCGACCCTGGCCATGTGTTTGCGAAGAGCCGCCACCCCAACCGGACAGTTTTCCGTCAAAATCGAGCCATCCTGGCGTTGATAAAACCTGACACACAGATTGCCTTCGGTTTCGACAATCAGTCGTTCGGCTTCTGGCCGGCTCATGGCTGACAGATTGTAGACATTCTTACTGCACTGCCCACAAAATCGAACCCGATGATTTCCAACCATGGCATCCCAGTTGGCCGAACACGGCGCCGCAACTTTGACATTCTCGAGTGGGTTTTGAAACTGTGGCATGGGGTGGTCCTCCATCAAAAACTGAATTGAACTGTTTGCAATGGTGGCTTAATCGCGCACAAAGCGAAAGGGTTTCCGAAAAAGAGCATATTTTTTTCAGTTTTTGGATCCAAAACACAAAAACCCCGCCCGAATATCCAGGCGAGGTACGTGTAAGGAAGGAGAAAACCAAAAGTCAGTACCACCTGCGTGAGCGGGTGGCTTCAGCCT
The DNA here is from genome assembly GCA_964639175.1 of uncultured Clostridia bacterium. GTDB lineage: Bacteria > Acidobacteriota > Blastocatellia > Chloracidobacteriales > Chloracidobacteriaceae > JACQXX01. The sequence continues at coordinate 7,519 of CAZXCE010000205.1, read as the reverse complement.
TCCCACCCGCTCACGCAGGTGGTACTGACACTCATTTCTTTAGACAAACTGTTCGACTTCGGTCGAGCCAGCCATAGCGCGGGTGCTCGATGTTCCGCTCGAAATAATTTCAGACACTTTGTCAAAATAGCCAGTGCCGACTTCGCGTTGGTGTTTGGTGGCCGTGTAGCCATCAACTTCGCTGGCAAATTCAGCCCGTTGCAACTCTGAATAGGCGGCCATACCACGGTCGCGATAGCCCTGAGCCAGATTGAACATGCTGTAATTGAGCGAGTGGAAACCAGCCAGGGTCACAAATTGGAATTTGTAGCCCATGGCGCCAAGTTCGCGCTGGAAGCGGGCAATCGTCGCCGAATCCAGCTTGGCTTCCCAGTTAAATGATGGCGAGCAGTTATAGGCCAGCATTTTGCCGGGGTACTCTTTCCGAATCGCTTCGGCAAACCGTTTCGCTTCTTCCAGGTTCGGGGTTGACGTTTCGCACCAGATCAAATCGGCATACGGTGCATAGGCCAGGCCGCGGGCAATGGCGGTGTCGAGGCCGCTCTTGATGCGGTAAAAGCCTTCGGTCGTCCGCTCGCCGGTCATAAACCGATGATCAGCCGGATCAACGTCGCTGGTCAGCAACTGAGCGCTATCAGCGTCTGTGCGTGCAATCACCAGCGAAGGGACGTTCATCACGTCAGCGGCAAGCCGGGCCGCTGTCAGGATCCGAATGAAATGGCTGGTCGGAACCAGGACTTTACCGCCCAGGTGACCACATTTCTTTTCCGAAGCAAGCTGGTCTTCAAAGTGAACCCCAGCCGCGCCGGCTTCGATCATGGCTTTCATCAGTTCATATGCGTGCAACGGGCCGCCAAATCCAGCTTCTGCGTCTGCAACAATAGGTGCCAGCCAATAGGTACCATCTTTTCCTTCAGAGTGGTAAATTTGGTCAGCCCGAAGCAACGTCTGATTGATACGACGTACAACACTTGGAACACTGTTTGAAGGATACAAACTCTGATCTGGATACATTTGCCCGGCTAAATTTGCGTCCGCTGCGACCTGCCAGCCGCTGAGGTAAATGGCCTTGAGCCCAGCTTTGACCTGTTGCAATGCCTGATTGCCGGTTAAGGCACCCAGCGCATGCACATAATCCTCAGTGTTCAACAGATCCCACAACCGCTTGGCGCCCAGCTCCGCCAGTGAATATTTGATTTCAACGGTATTGCGCAGCTTCAATACATCTTCCGGGGTATAAGGCCGCTCAATTCCAGCCCAGCGTTCGTTGGTTTTCCAATTTTCATACATCTCGTAAACGGTCATAAGTTTTTGTATCCTTTCCAGCGTAAGTAAATTCTTCTTTTACTGGCACTTCGACGTTGTACTTCGTTCAAAAAATTAAAATAAAGACGTGGGCAGTAAGAACAATGCGACGACGTACCAGATACTCCAACATCAGAATCAGGAGGCGAACTCTGATGACAAACTTAGAAAATCAGGGAATTCTTCTTTGGTGAAGAGTGCTTCGGCATCTTCACGAGCTTTCAGAAAACCGGCGATGACGACTTCAACTTTCGCTTCAGACGCGCCGGCCATTTCTTCACGGATTTCAGTCACAATCCGGTTGTATTCTTCTTCAAAGACCTGTTTGATGAGTTCGGGGGTGACCGTCTGGCCATCGTCAAGCGTCACCCGGTTGTGAAGCCACTGCCAGGTCTGAGCGCGTGAAATTTCCAGGGTGGCCAGATCTTCCATCAAATTATCCCAGGCAACACAGCCGATATCCTGGTTCCAGCCATTCTGATAGGCAATCCCGACCCGGACGTTTTTGCGCACCCCAGCCAGCGTTTTGGCACCCGATGGTTCTGGAATCAGATCCGGATATTTGTCGAAATCTTCCAGGAGCACATCCAACTGGTTATCACGGGTAAAAGCTGACATCGCAATACCAATGAAAAATGGGTGTGACACCCAGCAGCCGTCATGCCCCATTGAGGCTTCAAGTTCTTTATCTTCTCGGACTTTGGCAAATTGCGCATCGCGCAGTTCACGGGTTTTGCCCGGTGTGAAGGCCGCCATTCCACCCATCGCAAAGGCCCCACGGGAATGGCAAATCTTGATCAGGCGCAGGGCATAATTTTTCATCCAGGGGCGGTTTAACCCAATCGTGGCTCGATCCGCCAGGATGCGATCCGTGTGGTTTTTCAAAACTTTGATGTCGCTGAAAATCTTGTCCCATCGGCCCACATTCAACCCGGCGGCGTGCTCGCGGATTTCATACAGAATTTCTTCCATTTGAAAGGCAGCCGGCAGCGTTTCAATCAGAAATGTGGCGCGGAGCGTGCCCACCGGAAGGCCGATGGCTTGCTGGACAGCGACAAACAGGTTGTTCCACCAGCGAGCTTCCAGATAATGCTCGCATTTGGGAATGTAATACTTTGGCGTGGCGCCCTGGGCAATCAAGGTTTTCGCGGTGTGGAGCATACACAGGGCAAAATCCATCAAGCCGCCGTGGATGGGGCTGCCATCAATGCGAATGTTTGATTCGTTCAAATGCAACCCACGTACGCGAACCATCACCACGGCCATATCGGCGGGATCAAGTTTATACACCTTGTCGGGTTGGCCTTTTTCACCCGGCTGGGTGTAGGAAAGTGTTTTTTCAATGGCGCCGATGACGTTGTGAACGCCCTGGATCACATTGGTCCAGGACGGCTTCATTGAATCTTCAAAATCCAGCATTGCCGTGTCGGCTCGATCACCTTCAGCATTTCGGCTGAGCATGTTGATGACCATCTTGGTGCTGTTGACCGGACCGGTGATTTCCACCCGGCGACGCAGCAAATCCGATGGAATCGGGGCCACCTTCCAATCGGTGGTCACGGCAACCGAATCTTTCGGCAAATAGGCCGGCAATGCGCCGGCATCAATCTTTGCCTGACGTTCCTGACGTTCCGCCAGCAATTCCAGGCGTTCAGGATTGAAGGCCCGATGAAGATTGGCAATCAGTTCAATCGCTTCACGAGTCAATACCGCCTGAGCGGCTTCGGTCCAGGCAGCGCGATAAATTTCAAATCCAGGAGCTAAATTCACCCACTGATGCGGGTCATTGGTTTCGATCAGGCGCTGTTGAGCTTCCATAGCGGTTTTTTCCCCAATTCTGCGAAATAAAGAGGCACATGGCTGCCCCTCAAGTAAAGGAAGCAAGTCTCAAACCAAACTCAAGATTGACGAAGTGAAGTGCAAAAGAAATTTTGATGGTTGAATTGTGCGCTGTGATGTGGCGCATTGAACGTGCGGAATGTATACTCTGAGCGAATTCTCTGTGTCAAGCGAAATTTCGCTAAATTTTCCGATTTCACTTTTTGCGAAATTTAAACCTTCCGCGAACTTCCCATCTCTGGAATCATACTATGGCCTTCCATGCCGATAATGTTAATTTTATCTTAGGACTTAAACTCAAAACGTTTCGCCACGAAAAAGGCTTCTCACTCAAAGATTTAGCTGAAGAAACCGGACTTTCCGTTTCGTACTTGAGCGAGATTGAAAAAGGGAAGAAATACCCCAAGCCTGAAAAAATCCTCCATCTGGCAACGGCCCTTGGAGTCCAGTTTGACGAACTGGTCTCGATGAAGGTGGACGAAGCCCTCGATCCACTCAAATCCATTCTGGATTCACCCTTTATCCAGAGCTTCCCTTTTCACCTGTTTGGCGTTCAGCCCAAGGAACTTCTCCATCTGATTGTGGATGCCCCTGAAAAAATCCGGGCGCTGGTCCACACGTTTCTTGAGATCAGCCACGTCTATGATGTGCGGGTCGAACATTTCCTGTTCGCCGCCCTGCGCTCATATCAACAAATGAATGGAAATTATTTTGAAGACCTTGAAACCGCCGCCATGGAATTTCGCAAAGCCCAGGGGTGGCAGGATCAGCCGAGCGTCTCGCTCGCTGACCTGGAGCAAACCCTGGTCAGCACCTATGGCTACAAACTGGATGATCAGAAACTGGAGTCTATTGCTGAACTGCGTGACTTTCGCTCAATCTGGGTGCCTGGGAAAACGCCCCGGCTTTTGATCAATAGTCGGCTGTTGCCCTCTCAAAAGGCGTTCATTTTTGGACGGGAAATTGGTTATTCCTATCTGGGGCTCGAAGAACGTGCGGCGACTTCGTCCTGGCTGCGGGTCGAATCGTTTGAGCAGGTCCTCAATAATTTCAAGGCTTCGTATTTTGCCGGGGCGCTGATGATGCACCGTGATATTTTGGAGCAGGATCTGAACCTGTATTTTCAACGCGACCGGTGGAACAATGATGCACTGTCGCTGATGTTGCGCCGCTATACCGTCACGCCGGAAATGTTTTTCTACCGATTGACGGAGGTATTGCCGAAACTCTTTGGATTCAATGACTTGTTCTTTGTCCGGTTTAACACCAACCGCTCGGATCCAAAAAAATACCGGCTCACCAAAGTGTTTAATATGTCCTCGGTGCCGATTCCGCACGAAGCCATGAATGAGCATTACTGTCATCGCTGGCCGGCCATTCGATTGCTCAAACAGATGATGAAATCTGCCAAACCGGATTCAGCCGATCACTTTGAAATTTGCGTCGAACGGCTGAAGTTTCTCGATGATGGAAAAGAATATTTCAACATCACACTCGCTCGCCTGCTGGCACTGGCCGACCGGGATTTTTCGAGTGTCTCGATTTGTATCCTGATGAATGACGCCTTTCGGCGCAAAGTCAGCTTCTGGAATGACCCAAACATTCCCCAGGTGGTGGTGAATTTAACCTGCGAACGATGCAATCTTTCTTCCGATGAATGTCAGGACCGCGTTGCACCGCCGGTGCTCTATATGAAAACCAAACAACAGGAAAGCCGCGAACGCGCCCTGGATCAACTCATCCGCGAAATGAAAGGCAAATGAAGAATGAAGAAAACATCGGGTTCCGGGTTCCGGGTTCCGGGTTCCGGGTTCCGGGTTCCGGGTTCCGGGTTTTCGAAACCAAGCACCAAGCACCAAGTACCAAGTACCAACAGTTTTTACATTCTTCATTCTCAATTCTTCATTCTTTTACAGTACCCGGAGACTGGTTCTTCAACGATTTTTGAAAGTATTGACCAAACAGAAAGTCCCGTTTTTCCTGAGTCTTATGACACTGATAACACTCACCCGTGGTTTCACGGCGGGTGATGGCTGTCCCCTCGCTGTTTAGCTCCAAAAACTCCCAATCCCCACCATCCGGGTTAAACTTTGGCTCGCGTTTGACCATTGCCACCAGCAATTCCGGATTTTGACTGTTTTTTGACAGAAGTTTTTCCCGAACGATCATGGTACCCGGCGGCAATTGGGTGCCGGCTTTTAAAGGGGTCACCCCTGTAAAGTTGACATAGACATGCCCGTAACTTGATTCACCTTTTCTACTCTCGTGTATGTTTCCGTCGGACCCGACGAAGTAGGTATCTCAGCCAGTTCGCATCGGTTTGGGAACAAAGGTTGGATCTTCAGTTAACCGATACCACGTTTTATAGGTCTCCAAACCAATTCCTGGCTGAACTGGCACTTCCAAAATAAAAGTTTGCGCCTTTGCTGAAGGTGCTGGTTTGGATAAATCTGGCGGAGCCAATCCAAAGTAGAGTCCAGCCAATCCGATGACACAAAGCAACCAGGCAAGTACTCGTACTCTGTTGCTTATGAATCTATGTTGCGGCATATAAACCTCCTATGCACCGGCAAATTTGACTTTTTCTCCTGATAAAAGTTCGTGAATTCCCTGGGCGGCATGTTTTCCAGCCTGGGCCGCATCAACGGCTTCCCGCCCACCATTGACACAATCCCCACCCGCAAAATATTTCGGGTTGGTGGTTTGTTTTGTTTCCGGATTGACTTTGATTCGACCCAGTTCATCAAGTTCAATCCCAGGGATTTGACTTAAAAACGTCACCAGTTTTTGCTGTCCGAGGGCCTTTACCACCATATCGGCTTTGATTTCAAACTCGGTTCCAGGAATAAACTCAAATTTGCGGCGGCCTTTTTCATCTGGTTCACCAAGCTGAGTCCGGACACACAGCACGGCTTTGACGCCGGTTCCATCATCGTTGGCCAGAATCTCAACCGGGGCCGTATGCCAGCGAAATTCAATCGCGTCCTGTTTGGCCAGTTCATATTCGTAGCTATAGGCGGGCATTTCCCGTTCTGAACGGCGATAAATCATCAAAACCTCTTCGGCCCCGAGTCGTTTGGCCTGAGTCGCGGCGTCTACGGCTGTGTTTCCGGCCCCAATCACCGCCACCGTTTTTCCAATTGGGACGTGGGCCCACTCACGGGTTTTGATCCGTTCAATAAAATCCAGCGCTTCATAGACTCCCGGCAACTCTTCACCTGGAATGCCCAGCTTGATGGTTGAGCCAAGTCCAATACCCAAAAAAATTGCCCCATGGCGGCTTTCCAGATCAGCCAGTGAGACATCCCGCCCAATTTCAGTATTGACCAGAATCTTGACCCCCAACCGCTCGATCATCTGGACTTCTTCAAGTGAAACACGCTGGGTCATTTTGTATTCGGCCATGCCATAGGTGTCGAGTCCGCCAGGGAGCGCCCGACGTTCATAGATCGTCACGTCATACCCAAGGCGCGCCAGGTAAGTGGCACATGCAATTCCAGCCGGGCCAGATCCGACAATTCCCACTGATTTTCCATTTGACTCGCCAGCTTTGAAAAGGTCGCGGCCAGTTTTCATGGCGGCATCCGTTGCATATCGCTGCAACCGACCAATCATAATCGGCTGATGGGCCAGGGCATTTTCAACACAGGCACCGACACAGAGGGCTTCAACCGGACACACCCGCGCACAGGACGCACCAATCGGATTGGCCTCAAAAATCGTTCGTGCCGATCCAATTAAGTTCCCGGAAGCAATTTTTTTAATGAATTTTGGCACATCAATATGGGTTGGACAGGCTCGGGTGCAGGGGGCATCAAAGCAAAACAGGCAGCGATTTGACTCTAAAATCGCTTCCGCATCTGATAGAGCAGGTTCAAGCTCCCGAAAATTGTGTTCGATGGTTTGATGGTCGAGCAATGGGGTTGGGTGAGTGGACATGGACACAACTCCTCAGTGTTTTTCTTTCTGTAGATTCGGGTTGGGGGAAGGTCTTCTCAAAAATTGAAGACCGGAGAAGCGTAAGATAAAAATAAATAGTTTTTGGGATCGCCACTAACTTGCCAGCACCAGGCGACTAACTTGCCAGCACCAGGCGACTCAGCCCGGCACAATACATACCAAAGCGGTGTCAAGCCACCGCACTCCACAGGCGTCAAGCCGCCGAGAATGGAAAGCGGTGTCAAGCCACCGCACTCCACAGCTAGCCCTGCACGATGGCCCCATATGAATCAGGCCGCCGGTCACGGAAAAACTGCCACGTATTGCGGACCTGACGGATCATATCCAGATCGAGATCGGCCACCACCAGAGCATCCTGGTCCCGTGGTCCAGTTGCCAGAAACTGTCCGCGAGGGTCACAGAAATAACTCTGGCC
>CAZXCE010000204.1:0-12978 GCA_964639175.1 uncultured Clostridia bacterium | reverse complement strand
TGTACAAGGGTGACCGTGCTCCAAGGAACTTATTTTTTAACGCCCCCTAAGGGCTCAGGGCTAAGGGTAAAAACCAATTGAATTCAAAATGATTTGTATACCTTGAGCCCCAAGCCCTGAGCCCTGGTTTTTCAGCCCTCAGCCCAATGTCCTCCGCCCTGATTCTACCCAACCTGCCAGACTTTAATCGTCGTATCATAGCCGCCTGAAACCAGGAGGTTGCTTTTTGGGGAAAAGCGCAGGGCAAAGATTGACCCGTCATGAGCTTCTTCGGAGGCAATGATTTCCTGGTTTTCCAGGTTCCAGATTCGTAGCTCGCCATTCCAATCACCAGAAGCCATCCACAACCCATCGGCTGAAAAGGCAATCGCCCGCACTGCTTCATCGTGTCCCCAGAGGACTTTGCAGCCTTCGGGTAAGTTGTCGAGATCCCAGAGACAAACCACCTGGTCCCGTCCTGCTGAAGCCAGCAGATGTCCATGTGGTGAGTAGGCAACTGCCGTCACCGCATGCCCTGCCCGTAAGAGCGATTCCTGCTCAGTTTTGGTCACCATATCCCACAAGCGAACCGTATCATCGGCACTTCCCGAGGCCAGAAAATTCCCATCTGGCGAAAAGGCAACCGATTCCACTGTTTTAGTGTGACCTTCAAGCGATGTAATTTGCCGATAGCGAATGGTATCCCACAGTTTGATTTCCGTGTCACAGGCCGAAGCCAGCCAGCGTCCATCCGGGGCAAAGCTCAACGAACGCACCGAAGCTTTATGACCCAGGGCAATGATTTCGCGTTCGCCTTTAACCAGCCACAGTCGGACCGTTCCATCAGCGCCGGCTGAGGCAATGCGGGTGCCGTCCGGTGAAAAAATAGCGGAATTGACTGAGTATTCGTGTCCACGCAGGACCGAACGTTCCTGGTTGGTGGTCATATCCCATAACCGGATCGTACCGTCTCCGCTTGCAGAGAGCAGGGAGGTGCCGTCAGGTGAAAAGTCCAGTGATTTGATCACGTGTTCGTGACCTTGAAGCGCTGATTTTTCCGAGAGTTTAATGACCTGGGCGACGTGGGATTTGCCAGTGGTAAACAATGGCGAAATGGATGGAATTGCCGTGTCTTCTGGTTCAAACCGGGTAAATTGACCCGTAATTGGTTTGGATTTCGGAGGTGCAAAACTGGCAGATTTCTCGACGGTAACGGGTGGGTTCACTGCTTGAGATAAGTCAGTGTACAGTTCCATCGCCGATTGCTGGCGGAGTTCGCGATTTTTTGAAAGCGAGCGCATGACGACATTTTCAAGGGCTTCGCTGATGTCGCTTCGGAGCAATCGCAGCCGGCGTGGCGGGTCAATCGCGTGCTGGATAATAACCGCCGACGGAGTTGGGGCGTCAAACGGCACACGGCCCGAGAGCATTTCATACACCGTCACGCCCAGGCTATAGACATCAGACCGGGCGTCGAGTTCTTCACCCCGGCACTGTTCCGGCGACATATAGTGGGGCGTTCCCATCACCAGTCCCGGTTCGGTCAGGTTCAGGGAATGAATGCCAGATCGTTCTTTGAGTTTGGCAATCCCAAAATCAACCACTTTGACCTGCTCCAGCCCGCCGTCACTGGCTTCAACCACGATATTGTCAGGCTTCAAATCACGGTGAATCACCCCGGCACAGTGTGCCGCATGAACCGCTTCGCACACTGGACGCATAATTTCCAGCACGCGTTGGGGTGTCAACTGGCCTAAATCTTCGATTTCATCACGCAGTGACCGGCCTCGAAGGAGTTCCATAGCCAGATATGCCTGACCGGTTGGCAACACGCCAAAGTCATACACGCCAATGACGTTTGGGTGATTGAGTCGGGCCGCGGCACGTGCTTCCTGGCGAAAGCGTTCGAGGGTTTCATTGCTTGATACAAAATCAGGCAGCACGATTTTGAGGGCGATAACTCGATCAAGTTCAAGATGGGTCGCTTTAAAGACCGACCCCATCCCTCCTTGACCCAGGAGCATGTCAATTCGGTATTTGCCATCAACTGCGCGTGGACCCGGAAATGCTTCGACTAAAAAGAGCCCATCCTGGGCACAACGCAGTTCAGTATCTTCATAACATCGCTTACAGATTGGGCAGTATCTCATGAGCGTGAAGGCTCTCGGCTAACGCTGTCAGGCCGGTGCGGCTGACACTGGCTTGCAGTGGGATTATGGGAAATAGACTTCAGGATTGAAATAAAGAGGTGATTCGTTTCAGAATGCCCGCTCGTGACGCCGCGAGCCCGGCCAGTGTAGCACATCTTTTTTTCCGCTGAGTAGGTTTCGGCCTCAAATTGCCTTGAATCATTTCTTTACCAGGAGAATCGAATGTCAAATCTTCCACCTCAAAGTGCGCTGGCTGCGGCCATCGAGCAACTTCGGTCAGGCAATGGCGCCCAGGCAGAGGCGCTGATTGTTAATGCAACCGAAGCGATCTTCACCCAGTATGGACCTGAGAGTCCCGAATATGCCGCGGCCCTGTTTGACCTGGGGAGTTTTTTTGTGGCCATTGAAAGTTTTGAACGGGCGGTTGACACCATGCGTGAGGCCACCAAAGTTCCTTATCTGAATGAATCCGGGCAACGTGACCACCTGACTTATGTGTTGAATCTGGGTGAGTTATTGATTCACGTTGAACAATTTGAAGAAGCCGAGGCGGTTTTGAGAACCAACTTGACTGATCGTGAAGCCTTTTACGGTCGTCAACACGCTGGATATGCCTTTGCCCTGATTCCTCTGGCTGAAGTCATCTGGTTGACTGGAAATCAGGATGAAGCCCAGGAACTCATCCTGCAAGCCGTTCAAATTCTCTGGGTTGAAGGCAACCCACGAGTGGCTCAGGCGATTGCTCTGCAAGCATTTATCCTGGCCAGCAACGGATTTGACTCAGGATTTGAACTGATTCGCGACGTTCCACTTGAGTTGATTGAGGATGTTTTGCAGCAGGTCTTCCGCCGTCAGGATGTGGCCGATCCTGGATTGGTATTGATGGTTCTCCAGGACGCCCTGCGCTGGGTTGATTCGCTGTCTGATGCGCCACTTGAGTTTAAACAACAGATATTGGCGCAATTATCAACCGTCGCTCGAACGGCTGGCGAACATTCGGTTCGGCTTGGAGCGCTCAAGGCCTTGCTGGAAGTCAGCCAGAAGGTAGGTGATTTTCGACAGGAAATTGATGTTGAAATGGCGTTGGGGCTGGCGCTCAGTGAAATGCATGAACCAGAAAAAGCCGATTATGCCTATCAACGCGCTGGTGAACTGGCACGCTCATTGAATGATCCTGGATTGTATGCCGGAGTGTTGCGCAACTATGGATTGTTTCTGGCCGACCTTGAACGCCGTGCTGAGGCGGAACCGGTGCTGCGTAAATCAGTTGCGATTGCGCAAGGGGGGCTTGACCAGCTCCAGACCGGGCGCGCTCTGATTGCCCTGGGCATTTTCCTCCAACACGACCATAAACTGGCTGAGGCCCAGGAACTGTTGGAACAGGCCCTTGGAATTTTGCCGGTTGCGCACCCTGACACCCTCTATGCCCGAAGCCATCTGGATGCGATTCAAACCAACCAGAGTTGCGGGTGTGGCGATATGTCGGATGCGATTGGCGTGACCTTAAAAGCGCTGGTTGAACCCAATCTGCCGCCCGACTTGCTCGATGAAATTTCGCTGGGTGAAGATATGGACGTGCAGGTCCAGCTCAAACGTGAACCAACCGAAGAAGAAGTTGATCAACTGAACCGGGTAATTGGCCATGCCGTTCGCGAACTCCGCGAACGCCTCCGCCGCCAGGGGTTTTCAGGCACTGTTAATGGTTAGTGGTTAGTGGTTAGCCCTTGGTTCTTCTTCGAAAGCGTTGATTTCTAACCACTAACCACTCAGTGTACTAACGACTAACAACTATCAACTAACGACTAACAACTATCAACTAACCACTAGATAGTTTCTTCATTCCTTCGAAAATTCCGTTGTCGAAATGCTTCATAGAGCACAACCCCGGCTGCGACTGAAACATTGAGGGATGAAATCTGACCTGCCAGGGGAATTGACACAATTAAGTCGCAATGTTCTCGAACCAGCCGCCGCATGCCTTTGCCCTCGCTTCCCAAAACAATAGCGGTTGGAGTGGTGAAATCCCATTCGGTATATCGTTGAGATCCACCCTTTTCGACCCCGACTACCCAGATTCCGCGTCCTTTGAGTCGTTCAATGAAATAAGACAAATTGGTGACTCGTGCCACCGGCAGGTGTTCGGTGGCACCGGCTGAAGCTTTGACAACGGTTTCGGTCAGACCAACCGCGTGATGTTCCGTTACAAAAACGCCTTGTGCTCCAGAACATTCAGCCGTTCGGACAATCGCCCCCAAATTATGCGGGTCTTCAACCTGATCAAGCAAAACCAGGAGCGGAATCCCTGTCACCGCTTCGAGCAGGTCATCCGGGTCGGCATAGTTCGCTGCTGCCACGACGGCGATAACCCCCTGATGGTTGGCATTGGCTACGAGCTGGTTCAGGCGTTCGCGGGGTTCTTCGACACAGGTAACCCCAATACGGCGTGCCAGTTGCCTGATTTCTTCCAGTCGAGCTGGCTGACCACCACGGGCAAAAATGATGCGATGGATGTTGCGTTTACCAGCCCGCAACGCCTCTAAAACTGGGGAAACTCCATAGATGTGGGACATAGATTGAGCGAAGTAGCACTGTAGCGAAGAGTGAAATCATGGGAATCACGGGGTTTATGGTGTTGCTAAACCAATCAAGGTGAAATGTTTTGGCCACTTACTTTCGGGCATTTACTATTTCACTCCTTCGCTGTTTTCTCACCGGCTTTGATGGCGACGGTTAATACATTTTGTTGAGGGGGAATCGGGCAACTGTAGTTGGAATTATAAGCGCAGAAAGGACTAAACGCTCGATTGAAATCAAGGACATACGTGCCGGTCTCGTTTTCTTCGAGTTCCAGGTAGCGGCCTGCGCCATATGTTTCCAAACCAGATGTGGCGTCTTTAAATGGCACAAACAGAGTTCGCAAGGCCAACGGCGACGTATTCTGCACGCTTTTCAAAGCAAGCAGGGAACATTTGGTGCCAGATATTTCAAAGTGAAATGAGCCAACTACTGTGTAGAGGCGATCTTCACCACTGGTAGCCGGCATTTTGAGCCTTTCCCCTGACTTTGAAGGTGTGAGCTGGCACACAATTCGATAGTTCAGATCAACCGGAAAATAGGTCAAGCCTTTAAACGCCGCCCGTTCACCTTCAGGGATTGGCGATCCATCCAGGTTCTTAAATGAATAATCTTTTGCCTGTCGAAGTTCTTCGAGTGCCTTCTGGATTGATTCAGGGGAAGCTTTCGGATTGGTTAAGGGATCGTTCTCAGTCGGAGACCCAACTGGTGACGTCTGTTTTTGGGGAATTTTAGGAAGTTCTGCATCCGATACCTTCTGAGGCTGGTTGGTACACGACGCAGTGAAGCTGACAGCCAGCGCGATTAGCATCAGAAACAACCGTGCCTTGAAAATCAAATAGCAGCAATGATTTAAACCTTTGGACACAAGGCAGGAAATCCTTTTCATTCAGATTGAAAGTTTGAGGGCTGAAGAAATAAATTTGGTTTCAGCCCCCAGCCCGTCGTCTTCAGCCCCGAGCCTCAGAGCATTACTTGCCTTTGAATTCTGGTTTCCGCTTTTCAAGAAAGGCTTTGACGCCTTCTTCTTTGTCTTCACTGGCAAAACACAGGGCAAACAGGTCAACTTCGCGTTCAAGACCTTCGCGCAGATTGGCTTTGGCGGCTGATTTCACTGCTTCCTTCGCAAAGCGAAGGGCAACCGGGCTCTTGTCCGCAATTTTTTTGGCCAGTTCAAGTGTTTTGGCTTCGAGTTCGGCGTGTGGAAAGACGTGGTTGACCAGCCCAAGTTTGAGGGCTTCCTGCGCATCAACCATATCGCCCGTCAGGATGAGTTCCATGGCTTTGCCTTCACCGATCAGCCGGGCCATGCGTTGTGTTCCGCCGCCACCAGGAATGACCCCCAGTTTAATTTCCGGCTGGCCGAGTTTGGCATTTTCGCTAGCGACACGGATGTCGCAGGCGAGTGCCAGTTCACAGCCTCCACCAAGGCAAAAGCCGTTGATCATGGCAATGACCGGTTTGGGAAAGTTCTCCATCGCATCAAATGCCCGGCGGCGCGTCATCACTTCGCGTTGGGTGATGGCGGTCATCCCGGCAAATTCACTGATGTCGGCACCCGCAATGAAGGCTTTTTCGCCCACGCCGGTCACAATCAGAACTCGCACTTCAGCATCATCATGCAGTTCTTCGAGCGCTTTCAGAATCTCATTCCGGGTTGGAATGTTGAGCGCGTTCAGCTTGTCAGGGCGGTTAATTTTTAAGAAGGCAATCGCACCTTGCTTTTCAATTAAGAGATTTTCGTACACAGGTCACTCTCCAAATAAAGAAAAAGTTTTGGGATGAGGTGGTTAGGAATGAAAAATTGAGAATGAAGAATGAAGAATGAAGAATTGAGCATGAAATTGGTGCTTGGTTCCTGGTTCTTCGAAGGTGCTGATTCCTAAGCACCAGTCACCAGGCACCAAGTACTAACCACTCATACCACTTTGCAATGAAGCTATCGGATTACGAGAAAGCTAAATTATTGAAAGAATTGTATTTCCTTCAACTCTTAGCCCAATACCCTCAGCCCAAAATGGTATAACCACTTATTCTTCATTCTCAATTCTTCATTCTTCATTCCAGGAATAGAAACCCTGGCCGGATTTCTTTCCGAGTTTCCCCTCGGCCACCAGGTCGCGAAGGATTTGAGGCGGACGAAACGACTCTGAACCAAGTTGATCAAAGAGGTATTCGGCAATACTGAGCCGCACGTCCAGACCAACCAGATCGGTCAGTTTGAGCGGACCAATTGGGTGGTTGTAGCCCAACTCCATGGCTCGATCAATGTCCTGTGCCGACGCCACACCGGTTTCCATCATGCGCATTGCTTCCAGACCCAGTGCCAGCCCCAGTCGGCTGGTGGCAAACCCTGGTGAGTCTTGAACCACAATTGTTTCTTTACCAAGGTGTTTGCCAAATTCAAGTGCCTGCTGGAGCACAGTTTCGGACGTCTGTTTTCCGCGAATGATTTCCAGCAGTTTCATGACCGGCACCGGGTTAAAAAAATGCAGGCCAATCACCCGTTCTGGTCGTGAAGTTGCCTCGGCAATTGCCGTGATACTCAGCGAAGAAGTATTGGTGGCCAGAATGGCTTGTGGGGCAAGATGTTGATCCAGTTCAGCAAACAGTTCCTGTTTTAAGGCCAGTTTTTCAGGCACTGCTTCAATGACGCAGTCTGCTGTGTGGACCAGAGTCAGATCAGAAGTGAAGCAGAGCCGATCACAGGCCGCGGTTTTGGCTTCAGGTGTTAGCCGACCTTTTTCAACCGCCTTTGCCAATCCAGTGTGGATTGCAGTGCGTGCCTGTTCGAGAACTGATCCTGAGACATCATGTAAGACAACGTCGCAGCCACTCTGGACACACACCTGGGCAATTCCACGCCCCATTGTGCCAGCTCCTAAAACGCCGACTTTTTGAATGGAATTCATAACGTTAAATCATTGAGAAAATTATCTTTCCTCAAACTCTGATCCCTATATGGTTTTAGAGCGGAGGCATGCCGACAATATGAAAGCCGCCGTCCACATAAATGACTTCACCTGTGATGCCACGTCCCATATTTGAAACCAGGAACAACGCTGTGTCAGCCACTTCGCTGACTTCGGTGTTGCGGCGCAAGGGGGCCGTCTCGCGGTGATATTGCAACATCTTGGTAAAGCCACCAATGCCACGGGCGGCGAGGGTGTTGATTGGACCGGCGGAAACGGCATTGACGCGAATGTTTGAGGGGCCTAAATCTGTTGCCAGATAGCGTACGCTGGCTTCGAGTGCTGCTTTGGCCACGCCCATCACATTGTAGTGGGGCATCGCGCGTTCAGCGCCAAGGTAGGAAAGCGTCAAAATGCTGCCGCCGTTATCCTTCATGAGTGGAAACGCAGCGCGGGCGAGGGCGGTGAGGGAGTAGGCACTGATATCGTGCGCAACTCGAAATCCATCTCGGGATGTTCCCAGGAAGGTGCCTTCCAGGTCTTCTTTTTGAGCGAACGCAATCGCGTGAACCAGAAAATCGAGTGTGCCAAACTGTTCTTTGAGGGTTTCAAACAGGGTGGCGACCTCGGCATCGTTGGTCACATCGCAGGGAAGCACGAGTGGATCCTCAAGTTTTGCCGCTAATTCGCGGACGTTTTCTTCAAGTCGGTCGCCCTGATAGGTGAGCGCCAGCCGGGCACCCGCCGTGGCTGTCGCCTGGGCAATTCCCCAGGCCAGACTTCGTTTGTTGGCAACGCCTAAAATTAATCCTTTTTTACCTGTGAGCATGGGAGTTGGTACTTTCTCGGAATGAGGATGAGAATGAAATGGAGCGCGAAAATATCAGTCTCCTGGCGACAACGTCAAGCCAGAGCCAGGAAATCAATAAAACACAAAAAGGCGAACGGGGCAGAGTCTGTTGAGTCTCCCCCTTCGCCTTTTGAATAAAACCTGCGTTCGGTGGTTTAGCCGCCGCCTTTTTTCAGTTCAACCAGTACCTGCTTGGCGACCGCTTTCAAGGTGTCAAACACCCCAACTCCTTTGAAAGCAACTCCTTCAAAGACAGGCTCACCCTTGCGCATCAACTCTTTTTTCAACTCTTCAATCGGCATCACGCCGGGAAGGTCGCGTTTATTGAGTTGGAGGACATAGGGAATTTTCATCAAATCATAACCCTGGGCCTTGAGGTTGTTTTCAAGGTTCCACAGTGACTCAATGTTGGCGTCCATGCGTTCGTACTGGCTGTCGGCCACAAAAACCACACCATCTACACCCTTCAAAATGAGTTTGCGACTGGCATCGTAAAAAACCTGCCCAGGCACAGTGTAGAGGTGAAAACGGGTTTTGAACCCGCGCACCGTCCCAAGTTCCAATGGAAGAAAGTCGAAAAACAGCGTACGGTCCGTCTCAGTTGCCAGGCTGATCAGTTTCCCTTTGGCCTGGGGTGCCGTCGAGTCGTAGATGTACTGCAAATTGGTCGTCTTCCCGCCCAAACCAGGGCCGTAGTACACGATCTTACAGTTGATTTCTCGCGATGCGTAGTTAATGAATGTCAAGGCTGCAACCCTTACGAGTAGTTAAGAGATGGTTAATCGTCACGGCGGGAACAACTGGCCCACCGAATCCAACACAGGCATTGTTACTCACTCACGAAAGAGGTTGTCAATATCCTCATCCGTAATTTCAGCAAATGGGGTCTCCAGTGAGTTGCCTTTTTCTTTTTCCTGCTCAACTTTGCGCACAATCAGTTCAAACACCTCAGTGAGCTCGCTTGAAGCCCGTCTGACGCGTAGCCGGACGAGTCCAAGGCTGGACCGCTCGTCAAAGATGACGACCAGAATCACACGTTGAGCAACAATTGAGATGTGGATATTGTCGCGTTCGCCTTCATGAGAAAGAACCGGAAATTCTTTCTCTCCAATGAGGCGGGCCAAACCGTCAGTTGCTGCGACGTTTCCTGCCGTCAATGAAGCCAAACTGGTCGTATCAATATCGCCAAGTTCCCCATGTGAAGCTATTTGTTGTCCATTCTTATCAACAAGAAATACCATTTTGGCATTCGCATCTTCGCACAACTTGGCGATGATGGTTTTGATCAGTTGGTATTCCTCGCCGTAGAGCACCATCGCGGGGTTTGACATCGCTATTTTGACCTCGAAGCTTTAAAAGGGACGAACAGGCTCACCGTACAGAAGGATTCCTGCAGGTTTTGGATGGAAAATCTTTGCGGCTGTGTAGCCCTTTGTGATTATTGGAGTTATTATGAATCGGAGTCTCTTATAGCATAGCGAGGCAAACGCTTTCAAGGTCTTTCTCGCTCCTTGACGTGTCTTGGGAGCTTCTCCTACAATCCCGTTCATTCGTCATCATCAATTTGTTCACTTCCCACCAATGCGGTTGGGGAATTAAGACCTCGCCGGGGTTTCCAGCGAGAATGAAACTAACCTGTGGAGATTTAAAGATTTAAAGAGGGTGTCGTGCAAGGCTCGTTCTGGCCGGCGAAAAATAGCCCCGGCGGGCTTGTGCGACATTTTGTTGTTTCATGATCATTGATAAGCTTCTGACTCGAATTTTTGGCAGCGCAAACGAACGGTATCTTAAGCGAATTCGTCCGATTGTCGCAAGAATCAACGACCTCGAACCTGAAATCCAGCAACTGACGGATGACCAGCTTCGGGCGCAAACTGTTAAGTTTAAAGAACGTCTCGATGCTGGGGAATCCCTTGACGATCTGCTTCCCGAAGCCTTTGCCACTGTCCGTGAGGCTTCCCGCCGGACCACCACCATGCGGCATTTTGACGTCCAGATGATTGGTGGCATCGTGCTGCACGAAGGTCGGATTGCAGAAATGCGAACCGGGGAAGGAAAAACGCTGGTTGCTACACTTCCTTCCTACCTCAATGCCCTGACCGGAAAAGGCGTCCACGTCGTGACGGTGAACGATTACCTTGCTCGCCGTGACGCCGAGTGGATGGGCCGAATCCACAAGTTCCTGGGGCTTTCAGTTGGGGTTATTCAAAGCAACATTGATGATTTCACCCGCCGTGAAGCCTATGGGGCTGATATCACCTATGGGACCAACAACGAATTTGGCTTTGATTATCTGCGCGATAACATGAAGTTTAGCCTGGCCCAGTGCGTCCAGCGCGAATACAACTTTGCCATCGTGGACGAAGTGGATTCGATTCTGATCGACGAAGCCCGTACCCCACTGATCATCGCTGGTGCCTCAGATGATTCAACCGAAAAATATTATCTCGCCAACGACATTATTCCACGGTTAAATGGCGAAACTGATTTTCTGGTTGATGAAAAAACACACACGGCCACATTGACGGAAGATGGAATTGAACACGCTGAAAAACTGCTCGGCTGTGGCAACCTCTATGATCCGGCCAACCGTGAAATTTTGCATTGCGTGAATCAGGCCCTGCGCGCGCACACCCTCTATAAAGTTGATAAAGATTACATCGTCAAAGATGGCGAAGTCGTGATTGTTGACGAACATACCGGGCGCATGATGACTGGTCGTCGCTGGTCAGATGGATTGCACCAGGCAGTTGAAGCCAAAGAAGGGGTGAAAATTGAAAAAGAAACCCAGACACTGGCCACGGTCACGCTGCAAAACTATTTCCGCATGTATGACAAACTTGCTGGAATGACAGGTACTGCCGAAACAGAAGCGCCTGAATTTGCAAAGATTTACAACCTTGACGTGACCATTATTCCAACCAATCGGGCGATGGTCCGCGTGGATAATCCAGACCTGGTGTATCGCACTGAGACTGAAAAATGGGATGCTTCGGTTGAAGAAATCAAGCAGTTGTATGCCAAGGGACAGCCGGTTCTGGTCGGAACGGCATCCGTGGAAAATTCAGAGCACCTGTCAGCCCTGCTCAAAAAAATCAACATCCCCCACAACGTGCTCAACGCCAAATACCACGAGCGTGAAGCCGAAATCGTGGCTCAGGCTGGCCGTAAGGGCATGGTCACGATTGCCACCAACATGGCTGGTCGTGGAACGGACATTTTGCTGGGCGGGAATCCAGAGTTTCTGGCCAAAGAAATCCTGAAACGCCAGGAAATCAACCCTGATGAAGCCACACCTGAACAGCTTGAACCTGCACTTATTGAAGCTCAAACCATTGTTGCCAAAGAACATGAGGAAGTTGTCAGCCTCGGCGGCCTCCATATCCTTGGTACTGAACGCCACGAATCCCGCCGGATTGACAACCAGCTCCGTGGTCGTGCCGGACGTCAGGGAGATCCCGGCTCATCCCGTTTTTACCTCTCGCTCGAAGATGACCTGATGCGCATCTTCGGTGGCGAACGGGTCAAAAACCTGATGCTTCGTCTGGGAATGGAAGAAGGCGTGGCGATTGAAAGCAAAATGGTTTCCAAACAGGTGGAACGCGCCCAGAAATCAGTTGAAGGCCATAACTTCTCAATCCGCAAGCACTTGCTTGAATATGACGATGTCATGAACAAGCAACGTGAAACAATTTATGGTTTGCGGCGCGAATTGATCTCAGAAGGGGGCGAAGACCGACGCGAATTTATCAACGTGGCGGAAGACCTGCTCACCGACATCATTGAAGAGTTTGCCAGTGAGGATGTCCATCCAGATGAGTGGAATATTGATGGTCTCAAGATCAAACTCCAGGATATCTATGGGTTTGACCTTGAAGCCCATGAGCTGGATTTTGATACGCTTTCAGCCTCTGAACTGCGGGATGAAATCTGGAAATTGTTGAAGGACGTGTATGCCGAGAAAGAAGCCGCCGTTGGTTCAGACCGCATGCGAGAACTTGAGCGCTACATTATGCTCAATGTGGTTGACGCCCAGTGGAAAGATCACCTGGCGCAGCTTGACCATCTGAAAGAAGGCATCAGCCTGCGCGCTTATGGTCAAAAAGATCCCCTGGTGGAATATAAGAA
The DNA here is from genome assembly GCA_964639175.1 of uncultured Clostridia bacterium. GTDB lineage: Bacteria > Acidobacteriota > Blastocatellia > Chloracidobacteriales > Chloracidobacteriaceae > JACQXX01. The sequence goes on along the minus strand of CAZXCE010000204.1, from coordinate 385 downwards.
AGAATCACGGGTGCTGTTTGACGAAATGATTGACCGGATTGATGAAGAATCAGTGCGGTTTATGTTCAATATGCGCATTGAGGTTGCCGAACAGGCGGCTGAAAACATTGAGGCGCCAGAGGAAGAAGCACCAGCGCCAACACCGGTGCCGATGCGACGACCAGCCCGGCGACAACCACAAATGGTCTATACCAAAGCCAATGCTGGCGCTGCCCGAGCCGGGGAAACAGCAGAAGCGAAAGCCCAACCCGTGGTCAAGCTGCCAAAGGTTGGTCGCAACGAACCTTGCCCCTGCGGTTCAGGCAAGAAATACAAGCAGTGTCACGGGGCTTAGTCAGTAGTCAGTAGTCAGTAGTCAGTAGTCAGTAGTCAGTAGTCAGTAGTC
>CAZXCE010000203.1:0-12996 GCA_964639175.1 uncultured Clostridia bacterium | reverse complement strand
GTTTTGAACCCTCAAAGCGAGTGGCAGGCTCGTTGCCCGGTTCCTGGGCTAAGTACCAAAACCCACTTCACTCCTTAATTGGCATCACTGGTTGACCCACCGCCCAAAAATAATTTTTTTCGTGAGACAATTTTTGACTTCCCACTCCGCGTTTAACCGTAGAAGAACACTAAAATCACTCACACCATTTTGGAATGATCTGATTGTGCGGGCACAAGGCTAAATAGTTGAAAGATATGTGGTTCCTTTCGCTTTTTGCTCGATATCCTCAACCCTGAATGGTCGGATTCCTGTTTTTCTTGCCTTACCCGTTCTCAGCCGAAGCCAGCCACAATTTTTTTCAGAGGTCCTTATATGGATTCTTTTTGTGTTTCCAGCGTCAGGATTTTTGCGTGTATTTTCTGTCTTGTGTTGGTGATCGGAGGGGCAGCAGGAGCAAAACCCGCATCTTCTCTGGCGGATAGTTCAACCATCAAAATCAGGCAACGAAACCCGGTCGTCAATGAAGGCAACCAGATTCAACTCACAGTTGTTGATGCAAATGGGCAATCGCCTGATGATGTCAGGTGGGGGAGCGGAAGCCCGGACATTGCCCGCATTGACCCACAAACCGGGGTTGTCAGCGGAGTCCGTCAGGGCTTTGCCACCATTACGGCGTTCCACGGCAACCAGAGTACTTCCGTTTTTGTAGTCGTGGCGCGAGTCAAGAAAGGCAAAGCGGCGGCGATTCCTGGTGATACCAAAATTGACCAGGGCGGGCAGTTATATATCAGCAATCCATTGAAAAACATTATCCTGAAAGCCTCCTCTGCGCTGGTTTCCGAGCCACAGGTTTTTGCTGGTCAGCAGGGGGTGCCGGGATTTCGCAATGGAAACCCGCTGCAATCATTGTTTGCTGGACCTACGGCGCTGACAATTGACAACCAGGTATCAGGCGGCATTTTTATTGCTGACACGCTCAATCACAGCCTCCGCCGGATTTCTTTTACCAACCAGGTTGAAACTGTGTTTGGAACTGGCTCGCCGGGAATTACCCCGTTTGAGTCGAACCGGATGGCCACCTTTGACGCCGTGCAATTGCATAGTCCCAGGGGTGTGGCCAGCGAAAGTAATGGAAATGTATTTGTGGCTGATACAGAAAATCACGCGCTGTACTTTGTGAATCTTGCCACACGCACGGTTCAGTTGCTGGCCGGCACCCCCGGAGAACCAGGAAAAAGCGATGGTCCCGGGCAAACCGCACGATTTTCGCGCCCAGCCGGACTGGCTCTGAGCCGTGATGGACGAGTGCTGGCGGTTGCTGATCAGGATAACAATTGCGTGCGATTGCTTGAATTGATCAAAGGACCAAATGCCCAGATGTCCTGTCAGGTAAGCACTGTGAGCGCCACCGGACCTCAACCACGGGCAACTTCAACTCCTGAACCCGACGAATTTGAGTTCAATCATCCACAATCAGTGAGCTTTGATAGCTCTGGAAATATTATTGTGGTTGATGAATCAAGCGTCTATGTGATTGCTCGGCCTCTGGATCCGACCCGGTTTGTGATTCAACTGGCACAACTTGACAGTTTTTCAAAAGCAGTCAGCGCGACAGTTCGAGGAACTGAAACCTTTGTCCTGGATGCCGAAGCCGTCAATCCTTCTGAAGCCATCACGGTGGTCACGGTTGGAGCGCCGGAAATCACTGGTGTGAGTCAGGAAAGCGTCCGCATCGAGGGAGGGGCGGAAATCACTTTGACCGGAGCAAATTTTGCCCCAGAAACCCTTGTTTTTATTGGGGATACCCAGGTGGAGAATTTCCAGGTTGAAAGCGCGACCCAAATTCGACTGATCGTCCCCAGGCAATCGTCCCATGGAGATCGAACCTTGACCGTGCAAACCCGAGGTGGCGTTGCCCAGGCTAAATTGACGGTGCTCCCAACGCCATTTGCCGAATTGGAGGATGGTGAGATCACAACTCTGGTAGGCGGAGTTCCATACGTTGGGGACGGCGGTCTGGCCACAGCGCCAGGGGTGGCCTTAAATCCATTTCAAACCATTGTGGACGGGGCTGGCAATTTTTACATTGCCGATGGGTTTTCCAATCGAATCCGGCGGATCGCCCAGGATTCAGGAATCATTACCACCGTGGCCGGAAATGGGAACTATGAATTCACCGGAGATGGCGGCCCAGCCACAACGGCTGGATTGGCAGGTCCCACCGGTATTGCTTTTGACCGTCAGGGCAATCTACATATCGTGGATTCCGGCAATCTAAGAATTCGCCGGGTAGACGCCATGACCGGCGTCATAACCACTGTGGCCGGAGATGGCAGGTTCAATTTTGCTGGTGATGCTGGTGATGGTCATTTAGCAACCCAGGTCTCATTCAGAAAACCAGTGGCGATTGCGTTCGACCCATCTGACAATCTCTATATTGCCGATGCTTTTGATTACCGGGTCCGGCGGGTTGATGCACAAACCAGGGTGATTACCACGGTTGCTGGTTCTGGTGAATCCACACACAGTGGCAAACCAAATGGTGACGGGAGACCTGCCATCCGGGCAACATTTAATGAAATCGCAGGGATTGCCATTGATGGGCAAGGAAATCTGCTGATTGCAGACAGTTTTGCCCACCGGGTTCGCCGGGTAGATTTTAGAACCGGCATCATCACCACCATTGCCGGAGTTGGAAATCGCAATAGCCGTACGATTTTTGATGGTGATGGTGGCCCAGCGACAAATGCCCATTTGAACGGACCCAGTGCCGTGGCAATTGACAGTTTTGGAAATATCCTCATCGCTGATACTCGAAACCTCCGCATCCGTCGGATTGATGCCCAAACCGGCATCATTTCCACCATTGCGGGAAATGGCACTTTTGAGTTTGGAGGTGACGGTGGGCCAGCGCTCATGGCTGGTTTGTCGGTGCCGGTCAATATTACTGTGGACGGCCTGAGCAATATCTATATTACAGACTCTTTCCAGGCCCGAATTCGTCGGATAGACACCTCAACCGGAATCATTACCACTGTTGCTGGGAATGGAACGGAGGTCAACCAGGGAGATTTTGGCCCGGCAACCAGCAGTGTTTTGTATACTACTGCTGCCGTGAAAGATACCAGCGGGAATATTTTCCTGGCGGATAATCTCCGGCGGTCAAATCGGCGACTCCGCCGGGTGGATGCCGTGACCGGGAGTATTCAATCATTTTCTACCCTAAAAATATATCTTTTCAGTTGCCTGACGCTCGACGCATCAGGGAATCTTCTGAGTTCTGATTCCACCGCTGGGCGGATTGTAAAAATAGATGCTCAAACCCAGGCCATTACCCCGGTTGCTGGAACAGGAGGTATCGGAGGATTTGGCGGTGATGGTGGTGCTGCCGTTCAAGCGCAGTTGATGTATCCATCCTCGCTGGCATTCGATCAGGCTGGGAACTTGTTCATTGCCGACACAGGCAATGGGCGCGTGCGCCGGGTGGATGCCCAAACTGGGATTATTTCGACCGTTGCCGGCGCCAAATCCGGCCAATCCGGAGTGGACGGCATCCCCGCCATTCGAGCCAAACTCGTTGTGAATTCTGTGGCGATTGACCTTTCTGGGAACCTGTATCTGGTTGATGGTAATACAAAAGTTCGCCGCGTAGATGGCAAAACAGGCATCATCACAACTGTGGCTGGAAATGGTTGTATTCCAGATTCTTTTGACTGCTCGTCTGATGGCGAAGGCGTACCAGCCACACAGGTGAGCCTGTTAATCAATGGAATTGCCGTGGATGCTCAGGGAAATCTCTTTGTGGCCACGCGAGGGTTCTCAACGATGAGCCCGTTGAACCGCATCCGTCGGGTGGATGCTTCAACGGGGTTGATTACGACTGTGGCCGGGATGCCCCAAACCGGGTCAAACGGAGATGGTGGCCCCGCTGCTCAGGCTTCTTTGGTCAATCCGGGCAGTCTCAGTATTGATAAGGATGGCAATTTGCTCTTGAGCGATGATAATGCCGTCCGAATCATCAAAGGCATTGCCAAAGTTACTCCATCTCAATCCGAACTGAAGATTACCAACGCCTCGTTTGCTGACGGGACTTTAACCATTGACGGAACAGGCTTTACCCCAAATGACCTCGATGTTGTGATCAATGACCGGAGTGTTCGAAAATTTATTATCCGCTCGACTTCAACCCAGATTTCTCTGACCAAAAGCGAAAAGAAACTCAACTTGAAGCCTGGAGAAAACCGGATCGTGGTCAGGGCAGGTGGGCGCACGTCCGATGTGTATATTTTAAACCGCTGAACCAAAGGCTATAAACTTACCCGGAGGTGCCTCCGTTCAGGTTTTTTGCTGCAGTTTGAATAAGGTTAAGTTGTTGAAGGTTTTGTCTTTCGGCGACTTAACCTTTTTCTTTTGGGCAGGATGATTTCAGGTTGACGTGAGTGAAAGAATGCCAATCAGAAGTCCATCCTGCCAAACTTGTCCGTAGACCGGCCATACCCGTCAGTCAAGTTTCACAAATTCCTGCCAAAATAGGCGCCACTCAGTTTTATCAACCTTGCTATGAATGCCATTGAATGTGCCTCGCTCAGCAAAGTGTACGGCTCGTTTCGTGCCGTCAATGCGATTTCACTCGAAGTTCAGCCCGGAGAAATTTTTGGGTTTCTCGGCCCAAACGGCGCCGGGAAAACGACTACCATCCGGATGTTGATGGGGATGTTGATTCCATCCCAGGGACAGGCCCGAATTCTTGGCCTGGATTGCCAGAAAGATCGAGTTGAAGTCAAACGACGGGTCGGGTACCTCCCGGACAACCCGGTGTTTCAGGATTACCTGCGCGGAGTTGAAATTCTGCAATTTGTCGGAGAAATGCACGGATTGTCAGGCCAGTCTCTGGTCACACGGGTGACCCAGCTTCTCGGGCAATTTTCCCTCACCGATGCTGCCTATGAATTTGCGGTCAATTACTCGATGGGCATGAAGCGCAAGTTGGGATTGGCCTGCGCCCAGATTCACGACCCTGACGTGTATATCCTGGACGAGCCAACCAACGGTCTGGATCCAATTGCTCAGCGCGAAGTCCAAACCTGGATCCTGGAGTCCGCCAGAGCCGGAAAGACGATTTTTCTCTCCACGCATTTGCTCGATATGGCCGAGAAGTTATGTCATCGGGTGGCGATTATTCACCAAGGTGAAATTCTGACAGTTGGGTCACCTCAGCAACTCAAAGATCAACTTTCGGCAGGTGGTTCGCTCGAAGAAGTCTTTTTTGCCGTCACCAGGGCTGAGAGCTGATGAAAACAGGGGCTTGGGGCTCAGGGCTTGGGGCTGAAGACTCGCAAGCTCGGGGCTCAGGGCTTGAAGCTAAACTCCCCAATGTCTTCAGCCCCAAGCCCTCAGCCCGAACTCTTTAGCCCGAACTCTTCAGCCCAAAGGTTTCATCTATGCTCCCTCGTCTTTCTGCCTTCCAGATTTTCTGCGTTGTTTCAAAATACAAATTTCTCCAACTGCGAAATATTCTGGCCGCCACCCTCAATGCCCAGCGAAAGGGAACTCAGTCTGACGCGAGTCGTCAGGGGACAGCTCGCAAGGGTCAAATGTCAGTCTCACGGGTAATTTCAAGCCTGGTGTTGATCTGGATTTTCTTCGGAGGGATGTCATTGACAACGATGAGTGGTCTGGTTATCAACTTCAAAAAAAACCCCCAGTTGATAGGCTTTAAACTTCCAACAAATACTGGCCAACCGCTCAGAGTTGATCCAGGGATTTCTGAAGCCGGGAAAAGCATTGTGCGGTCCCGTCCGTTTCTGCATCAGGTCTCATTCCTTGCCTTGATAACTTTTGTCGGACTTATTGCCGTGTCAATGGGGTTTCAGGGCCGCAATCTGGCCCGGCTTGATATGGTGGTTGAGCAATTGCTTACATTACCAATTTCAATCCCGCTCATTTTTTATAGCCGACTGGTCGAATATATTGTGTTCGGTTTTGGTTGGGGAGTGTATTTCCCCTTTTGTACCGTTTTGCTCTTTGTTTTGGGATACCGGTGGAGCGTCATTCCGCTCGCCCTTGGCCTGACGCTGATTTTCAACTGTGTTTTGGCCATTGTGCAATTTGTCCTGGAAATCCTCCTGCGACGGTTTTTTTCGGCTTCTGGTATTTCCAATGTTCAAATCCTGGCCACACTCAGCGGAAGTCTCTTTGTTTCGGTGTTTGGGATGTTTCCGATCTTTGGGGAGTTTTACCCGACTATGTTCCAGTGGTGTGATCGGGTTGGTCGGGTCGCCTGGTATTTGGTGCCTTCCCTGGGGTTCAATGTGCTGCAGGGCGGTGTCTCTGCCAAAGATTTCGGTGCTCTGGGCATTCAACTGGCTGGTGTGATGGTGACTGGGTTGATAGGGTGGACAATCATTGGGTGGGCGTCGCGCGCTGGACTCGAAGCCGTCTCTGGTCGGGAAGCTGGCCAGCGGAAGCAAAAATTGGTCGTTTCGCACAGCCGGGTTCCAGGATTTTTCCGCCGCGAGTTCATTATCCTTCGGCGTGAGAAACGAGCCTGGATATCAATGCTTTCACCACTGTTGATGCTGCTGCCAATACTTATAATTCCGAACGTGGCGAGCAGTATTCTTTCCGACCCACTCAAATCAGGCGCGATGGCTTTTGGATATGGAATGCTGCTGCTGGTGACAGTGTCAATCAGCATCGTAATTTTTGAAGGCGAAGCCTTTTGGATTCTATACACGGTGCCGCAATCACTGCTTCGGCTCTTGCTCCAACGGACCGTTTTTTGGCTCATCCTGGCCTGGGTAACATCGCTGGTCATCTGGATGAGCAGCATTGCTTATCGCCATCGGTTTGAACCCAGTGATGTGGTGGGTCTGGTGTGGATCATTGGTGGCCTGCCAATCCTGGGTGTATTGGGGATGGCAATGGGAATGCTCTTTACTGATCCGTTGGCCAGAGAGTCCAATCAGCAAATTCGGTCAGATCTGGCAATCTTACCGCTGGCGTTTGGAGGATTATTCACTGGCGGCATGTTTTTACCGGGTATCTGGTTGAAACTGAACTGCTTCTTTTTGTTTGGAATGCTGGCGCTGAGTTGGCTGCAAAAAGCCAGTCAGCACGTTGAGTATTTGCTTGATCCAACCGCGCTGCCACCCCGAAAAGTCCACGCGGCTGATGGGTTTTCCATCGGGGTTTTATTTCTGGTCGTCCTCATTTTTCTGACAGCCGGCTTTACCTTTCCCGCCGCACTGAAGCCGCAGGTGGCCTTTTCCTTGAGCTATTGTGTCGCCGCGCTGGTAACGGTGTGTGCTATGGCAGCCTATGCGTCGAGCGAACAGCTTCCGCTCAAACAAGTCTTCTCGTTGTGGCAAAGTGGAATCGAGGAATCTCGCGAGACGGTTCTGGTAATGCTCAAAGGGATCGGGCTGGTGCTGGTGATTGTTGGAGGAAGTTATTTTTTGCCAATCCCAAGGCCGCCGCTGCCAACCGGGCCATCAGGAGTTGGCGAAAGACTGGTTCTGACGATTCTTGGACCGGTGATTGCCCTGGGCATCAAACCGGTTTGGGAGGAACTCTTGTTTCGCGGGTTTATCTATCAAGGATTAAAAACGTCGTTGAGTCCGATGTGGGCGGGAATTCTATCTGCTTGTGTCTTTTGCCTGTTTCAGCCGCCCTGGAATGCGCTTCCGGTATTTTTGCTGGGGCTGGTCACGGCCTGGACGTTTGAACAATCGAAAAGCCTGATTGCTTCGATGGTTGTGCATGCGGTTTATAACGGGGGACTGATTGGAATTCAGTGGCTTGTCTATATGAAGTACCGGTGACGAGGCGAAAACGAAAAAAGCGGTGTCAAGCCACCGCACTCCGAAAAAGAAAAAACTGGCGGTTGGTCACCGCCAGTTTTTTGGCCGTTTTGGGTAAAGAAAGGGAACGGTGATGTAGAGTCAACCGGTTACCCTTTCAAACGGTCACTTGAACACCTGAAATGGTCCATAGAGTTTATCAATTTCAATCTGTTTCTCGGGTGAAAACTGATTGTTTTCATAGCTCATGGCTTTCAGCTTGGGCAGGTTCTTGATTTCAATTGGCAGGTCCGTCAACTGATTGTTATTGATCTGGAGATTTTCCAGCTTCTTGAGTTTGCCAATGCCTGGTGGAATCGCCGTGAGCAGGTTGCTATTCACCCGGAGCGTAACCAGCATAGTGAGTTTTTCAATTTCATTTGGCAGGACGGTCAGTTGATTGACTGAAAGTCCCAATGTTTGCAGGCTGGTCAAATTCCCAATTTCGACCGGGATTGCCGTGAGTTGATTGGCGGCCAGATACAGTTCCTGCAAATGTTTTAAATTTCCAATTTCAACCGGTAACGTGGCCAGTTCATTGCTGGCGAGGCTAAGCCATTCAAGTTTTGTCAATTTTCCGATTTCCGGCGGCACGGTTGTCAACGAATTGCCAGCCAGATTTAATCGGCGAAGGTTTGGGAAATTTCCAATTTCAGGTGGAAGTTCGGTGAGTTGTTTGCTTCGGAGATCCAGATTGTACACCGCTTCGGGTTGTGCCAGGGCCTCTTCGAGGGTGGTGAAAACTCTGTTTTCAGCGTCCTGTTGGGGGGTGGCAGCTTTGGTCATTGGAGCGGCGAATAGCAGAACTGAAACCAGAATGCTTGAAAACAGCAACGCGATGGATTTCATAATTCCCCCTCTCAACGTAAAGCTTGCCGGTCGTGGGTAGGCCAAACAAGTAAAAGAAACTTTTGTTGATGTGTACTGATTGCACTGCTTGAGGAGAGCAAGAATTATGCCATGGTTTTAGTCAAACTGATATGAAAATAACTATATGTTTTGTCTTGTTTTGAAAAGCATATAAACTGTTTTATTTAAATAGTTTATGGCGTGTGCCCGATAAGGAAATTTCAATTCCCTGATGGTGACTGTTGGGGAGGGTTTTGCTGGAGGAAAAATTACCAGGAAAATGACCAAAAATTTGGGGAAAGATACGCGGGAAATTCAACCCATAATTGCGGAAAATTTCCGGACCTTTAACTCGCATTTCTGACATGGCGCTCACGTAGTGCCCGAGATTCTGGATTGTTTCTTTGGCCTGGCAAGGCTATAACCAGTTGATCAAACCAACTCAACACACATTCCCACCCAGTGGTTGATTGTCCAACGGCGTGGATTTGCCTTCTTTCCATTCTGACACCGGTGAAATCATTATGAAAAACATCCGAACCTTGCTGAGCAGCGTCTGTTGCCTTGGATTGAGTCTGGGACTGGTCCCCGAATTATCAGCCCAACAAGCACCTGATGTGTTAAAGCTTGAAGTCGGTCAAACCCAAACCCTTCAGGTATCTGGCGGTCAGAAATATCGGCTGCCATTTACAGCCAAAGCCAATCACTATATTCATCTGAGCGTCAATCAGCAGGGGATTGATGTGGCCCTTCGGTTATTTTCCCCGGATGGAAAAGAAGTGGATATGTCAGATGAACCCAATGGAAACCAGGGGTTTGAACGCGTGAAATGGATTTCAGCCGAGGCTGGAACCTATGAGCTTCGAATTGAAGCCACCGACCCAGCCGCCGCTGCCGCCAGGTGTGTTGTGCAATTTGAAGCACTGCGTCCAGCCACTGAACTCGACAGGTCGGTTATGGAAATTGACCATCTGAATGAACAGGTTCAGAGCCTGTTTATCGAAGGGAAAATTGACACGGCTCTGGAGGTCATGCTGAAAGGACTGGCATTGGCTGAAAAAAACCTGCCGCCGGACTCTGAAATGCTGGCTCAATGTTTGAACAATCTGGCATCGCTCTATTTTACCAAAGGCAATTTTGCGAAAGCTGAACCGGTGTATGAGCGCGCCCTGGCCGTCTATCGTCAAGCTGGGTTACAGGAATCACAAGATGCCCTGACCCTGTTGCAGAATCTGGGTACCCTCTATCAGGAGCTTGGGAAATACAATCTGGCCCAGCCTGCTTTTGAACAACTCGTTGATCTGCGCAAAAAAGTGCTTGGCCCAGACCATCCCGAGGTGGCCCTGGCGCTCAACCGGCTGGCGATGTTGTACCGTGTCCAGGGGCAACTCGATCAAATTGAGCCATTGTTGCAACAGGCGCTGTCAATCAATGAAAAAGCACTGGGGCCTGAGTCTTTAGGCGTCGCCGCCAGCTTCAATTCATTGGGGATGTACTATTTCTCACGAGGGGATCTGGCCCAGGCCGCCCAGATGTTTGAACGATCTATTGCGATCATGCGCAAAGGGTTACCAAAAAATCACCCTGATTTTTTGACTTCTTACAACAATCTGGCCATTGTGAATGACCAGTTGGGAAACTTCAAAATCGCAGCCGACTATATCAATCAGGCCCTGGCACAGGCTGAAAGCCAGTTTGGTCCTGACCATCCAGCCGTGGCGTTGCTGCTCAGTACACTGGCCACCAATCGTCGAACCGTGGGCGATTTTCACCAGGCGCAACTCTATGATCAACGGGCCTATGAAATCCGACTCAAACTCTTTGGCGAGAACCACAAAGAAACCGCCACCAGTTTGAATAACATTGGCTTTACCTATTACAAGCGCGGTGATTATGAGAGTGCGGAACCGTACTATCGTCGGTCCCTGGCCATCCGGGAAAAAGTCCTCCCAGCCAATCACGTCGAAATTGGCCAGAGTTACACCAATCTGGCGGCCTTATTGATTGCCAAAAAAGACTATCAACCAGCCAAAACCTGTCAGGAAAAAGGGTTGCAGATTTTTGAAGCAGCGCTTGGGCCAAATCATCCAGATGTGGCCAACAGTTTGAACAACCTGGGGATTTTGTATCAGGAAGTGAACCAGCTTGATCTGGCCAATGAGTGTTTGCGCCGGGCGCGTGACATCCGGGTCAAAGTATATGGCCCCGAACACCCAGGGGTGGCCTCCAGTGACAACAATTTGGGGGTTGTGGCGCTTGATCGAAACCAGGTGGATGAAGCTCTCAGGTTGACGCTCAATTCGCTCAAGCTACGTCAGCAAATCTTTGGAAAAGAACATCCTGAAGTGGCAATTAGCTGGAATAACCTGGCGTTGATCAAATGGACCACCGGTGACCTCAAGGCAGCCGTTGAATGTCAGCGGACGGGCAATAACCTGATGGAACGGCAGTTTGAACGCAATCTACTGGATGGTTCAGAGCGCCAGAAGCTCCAACTGGTCAAAGTAACCGCCAATCGTCTTGACCAGACCGTGACGCTGCATACACAGGCCCTGCCCGGCGATCTGTCAGCGACCGAAATGGCGATGGAATTGATTTTGCAGCGCAAGGGGCGGGTTCTGGATGCGATGGCCGAAGGCGTGGAGGCCCTGCGCCGTCGGGCAACGCCTGAAGATCAAAAATTGCTCGATGATCTGACCAGTGCCCGGGCCCAGCTTTCGGCGCTGTCGCTACGTGGACCTGGAAAACTCAAGCTGGAAGACTTTCAGGCCAAATCGCAGGCCCTCGAACGTCAGATTGACGAACTTGAGCGCGCCATCAGTGCCCGGAGTGCCGAATTTCGAGCCCAGGCCCAACCTGTCACGCTCGAAACCATTCAACGGGCAATCCCGAAAGACGCGCTGCTGGTGGAATATATTGCCTATCGAAAGTTTGACCTGAAAACACGAAAAAGCGGTGATCTTGCCTATGCTGTGTATTTGCTTGGTCATGATGGACCACCCCAATGGGTGCCGTTGGGGGAAGCTGGGCCAATTGATGCTGCCGTGACCGCATTTCGCAAGGCGCTCAAAACACGCAAAACAGATTTGAAGAAAGCACTCAAGCCTGTTTCCCAGAAACTGGACCAGTTAATTTTCAAACCGGTTCGCCAGCTTACAACAGACAAAAAGCAATTGTTGATTTCCCCAGATGGCGCACTCCAACTGATTCCATTTGCCGCACTGATGGACGATCAGGGGCAGTATGCGGTTGAACGATATGCTATTTCTTACCTGACCAGTGGCCGGGATTTGCTACGACTCCAGGTCAATATTCCATCGGTCGAGCCGCCATTTATTGTAGCCGATCCGGATTACGGCACGGGGGCTGGCCCGACGCTGTCAGGGACGACGTTCCAGCCGTTGGAACGATTGACCGCCACGGCCATCGAAGGCCAGCAAATTCAGACACTTTTTCCAGATGCGGCGCTGAAAACACAGGGCCAGGCGGTTGAAAAAGCGCTCAAGTCAGTCAAATCACCAGCATTGCTGCATATTGCCACGCACGGCTATTTTCTGCCGGATCTGGCTCCGGCAGATCCGGGCGCTGATGATTCCCGAACTCTGACCAAGATCCAGGATCTGGAAGCCGTCAATGTCAATCAACTCCGATTGGCCAACCCATTGCTGCGGTCAGGATTGTTTCTGGCCGATGCCAACCAGCGCGCTGCAACTGGGGAAGACGCCACACTCACGGCGCTTGAAATGACTGGACTCCCGTTGTGGGGCACGAAACTGGTGGTACTGTCGGCCTGTGAAACCGGCGTTGGGGAAGTCCGCAACGGAGAAGGGGTGTTTGGACTCCGGCGCGCCCTGGTTCTGGCTGGCAGCGAAACCCAGATGATGAGCCTCTGGTCAGTCTCTGACCGTGGGACACAGGAATTGATGGCCCGGTACTATCAGCGGCTGAAAAACGGGGAAGGCCGGGCCGAAGCGCTCCGCAATGTGCAACTCGCCATGATGAAAGACTCGCGGTGGGCACATCCCTTTTACTGGTCAAGCTTTATTATCTCCGGCGAATGGAAGCCGTTGTAGGGCTGAGAAAACCAGGGCTTGGGGTTGAGGGCTGAGGAAGACAGGTTTGGAGAGCTTCTTTCCCCCCTGTAGGTTTATTGATTGTTTGACTGTCAGACCTGCATTTTGTGAATTGGATTGAGCATCCTGAAAGGCTGCAGTTCGGATAGCCGGTCGGTTGGCTGCTTTGAGCCTACCACCGGATACGAATGCCACCTTTTTTGTTTCCCCCGCTTCACCCGCGCCCCAAGGGCGCGGGTGAAGCGGGGAAA
>CAZXCE010000202.1:0-13020 GCA_964639175.1 uncultured Clostridia bacterium | reverse complement strand
AGCCGCAGGCAATGATTGCTTGAATCAGCAATTACCACGTTTCCAGCCCCATCAACCGCAATACCTCGGGGTTGGAGCAAACTGGCGTGCGGTGCCAACCCCTGGTCGCCGGTAAACCCACCGGCACCATTTCCCGCCACGGTCACGATAATCCCGGTTTTGAAATCAACTCGCCGAATTCGATGATTGGCCGCATCCGCAATCAGCAACTGACCTTCGCCAGCCCAGGCAAGCCCGCTTGGTTCAAACAACTGGGCTTCAATGGCCGGGCCGTCATCGCCTTGAAATCCACGAACCCCGGTTCCGGCAATCGTGGAAATGTCACCGGTCTGAACATCAATGCGCCGGACGCGGTTATTCCCCAAATCAGAAACAAAGATATTCCCTTGTGGGTCAACGATGACGCTCCGGGGCAGATTGAGTTGAGCGGCGGTGGCTGGTCCCTGGTCACCGCCAAATCCTGCTTTTCCAGTCCCGGCCACGGTTGAGATTTTTCCGGTTTTGCGGTCTACCTGTCGAATGCGGTGGTTGAGCGTGTCGGTAATCAAAATATTGCCTTGTGGATCAATGGCCACGCCAAATGGATGATTGAGGGCCGCCGCGGTCGCAGGCCCTCCGTCACCAGCAAAATCTGCCTGTCCATTACCCGCCACCGTGGTGATAATTCCAGTTTTGAAATCAAGTGCCCGGATGCGTTGATTGGTGGTATCGGCAATGAGCAATACCTGGTCACCATCAAGCGCAAGCGCATAGGGGCCAGCCAGTTGTGCTTTGAGCGCCGGCCCACGGTCTCCGGAAAAACCGGCACTTCCAGTTCCAGCAATAATGGCCATTTGCCCGGTGTGCGGATCCAGCCTTCGGATGACGTGCTCTGATTTGTCGGCAATGAAAAATTCACCTGATGGGCCGACAATCACACTGCTTGGAAATGATAATTTGACGGGAACTGATTGACGAGCTGCCGCCTGGATTGATGGCTGGAGCAGTCGCACCGAAAATGAGTGTGACGAAACTGGCATCACCAGAGCCCAGACGGCAACTGCCGTGAGTGTGATGGCAATCCATCGGGAAAGACGCGGTGAAGCGAATCCCAGGAACGGTTTTTCGGTTGGAATTGAAAATTGTTGACGATGAATAAAAATGAGCTGAGCCATTTCTTGTACCTCCTGAACAACCCCAAAAATGACTCAGCATCATTTCCAATCTGCGTTTCTTAACTATAAAAGCCGGGTTTCGCTCGTGTAGCCGATGTCCTACATTGATGTTAATTTGTCACAAGTCTTCCGGTTTAAGATGGCTGCCACCTGTTTTCGCTGTTTTCCGCAGGCAATCGGTTTTGAAATGGACTTTCCAACCCAAAGTTTCTGGTTCAAAAATCAGCCAAGCCAGAGTATACTGCGCCGCACTCCCCTTGAGTGAACCCATCAGTTTTCCACCTGTACCCAATTCTTTCGAAAGACAGCAATCCCAGGGATTTCACTTTTTCTGTCGGGGGCGTTTCAGTTCATTCGTTTTGAATCTTCGTTTTTTCAACAACACAGCCTGAACCTGGGGATACCTTCTCCGGACAATTTTTGCCGCTCACATTCAAATCGAGCCAGTTTTCAAATACCTGTTTTTTGATTTTTTCATTTTTCCCTGCCTCGACTGGATCGAGAAAAAATCTTCCAGTTTGCTTTTCACTGACACCTGCACCACTGTTCATTCAAACCGCCCTGCTCGTGCCCACGCCGCCGGTATGGTTCTATTTCTCTGACAGTGTCAGTGCGCAACCTGTTCTTTGCAATCAATTACAAGCTGAACCACCTGGGTCAGTCGAAGAAAGCCATCCTCTCACTTTCATCATTTCACAGGGGTTATATGAGCCGAGAAGAGAAGCGTAAGGAAATTCGCGACCATCACACCATTTTGCAAGCCATCAAGGAAATTGGTGCGATCAGTGAACTGGTCGAATATGAATCCGGTCATGGCTACAAGTATGGCGTGGACATTGAAGTCGCCATCTATGGCCGGAATTATGGTCCTGGTAAGAAAGTCGGTCCCTACATCCGCATGTTTGAATATCCACCAGGGGCTGAAATCGTTCACCAGGGCGACTGGGAAACCAATACCTTTTTTATTATTGAGCAGGGCGCCGCCGAAGTCTTCGTTGACATCGGAGGCGGCCAGCAAAAACAGGTGGCGGTGTTTGAAGCCGGACGCCCGGTTGGCGAAATGGGCGTGATTGCCGGGGTCGCCCGTGCGGCCACGGTCAAAGCCCACCACGAACGCGGCATCCGGGTGCTCGAAGTCCAGCGACCAGCCTTGCGCATCCTGCGCAAACTCAAGAAATTTGGAACCGCCCTGGATCTGACCTACCGCGACAATGGCCGCAAATCAACCCTGACCACCATCAACCTTTCGGAAGACCTGAGACAGCAACTCAATGATATTTCAGAGTTTAAGGTCATCGTTCGTGGTCACACGATTTGTAGCGAAGGCACCTTCATTGATAAGCTCTATATCATCAAAGACGGCTGGATCGAGCGCTCATCCACCAGCAAGCAGGGACCGGTCACCGATCATATGGGCCCTGGGTATGCCCTCGGAATGAACGCCCTCACCATTGATAGAGCCCGCTGGACGTTTAAAGCCACGGCGCTTGGTCGAACCGAACTCCTTGAAATTTCCCTCAGCAAACTGAAAGCCAATCCGGCACTGCTCAAGCTCCTGCAAACCGAATTTGAACCCTATGGCACGATTGGCACCCCGCTGCAACCAGTCAAGGAATTGACCTTTACCCCGGCAGCGAAAACTGCGCAAAAACACATTCTGGACAAAGGGTTAGCCGATGCCAACAACCTGCTCCTGATGGACATGGATTTGTGCGTCCGGTGCGGGAATTGTTCGCTTGCCTGCCACGAAATCCATGGCCAGTCCCGATTGACACGCCGGGGCATCCACGTTTTGCGCCCCAAACACGCTGACCGACCAAAACTTGATCAGAGTTTGCTGGCGCCAGCCGTCTGTCTGCACTGTAAAGACCCGGAATGTTTGACCGGGTGCCCAACCGGGGCGATTGCCCGATTTTCCGGTGGGCAGGTGGATATTGTCCCGTCGCTGTGCATTGGGTGCGGAGACTGTGCCACCCAGTGCCCCTACAATTCAATTTCGCTCATTCCACGCGATGACCTGAAACGCTCGCCAGCCACTGGCGCCAAGGCGGCTCCGGCCAAAACAGCGGGCCCAGCCAAAGGTGGCGGCGACCGCAAAGGCCAGCCAGCCCCCGAACCAGCCAAAGAACCGTTTGCCAAACAGCTCTTCACGTCACTCAAGCTCAAATATGACGAAAAACCCAAACCCGTGATTGCCGAAGACAATCTGGTGGCCGTTAAGTGCAATCTGTGCAATGACACGCCACTCAATCCCAAAGTGGATGGCAAACCGGTCTATAAAGATCACAAGTACAATTGCGAAGAAAACTGTCCAACCGGCGCCCTGATGCGGGTTAACCCCAGTCAGTATTTCGAGGAAATTGGACGCATTAAAGGCAAAGCTTTTCGTCAGGATGGCTCGACACTCTACGGAAGCCAGTTTGGGTGGAAAGATGCTGGAAAACAAATTGCCCACACCGTTGGAATACTGGCCACGCTGGCGCTGTGTGGTGGAACGATGGCTGGCATCGTGTCCTATGGACTTGGCACACCCCTCTTCAATACCCAGTGGTTTAATCTCCGCTGGATTACGGGTCTGGTTGGATTGCTTGGGATTGTGGTGGTGATGCTCTATCCAGGTCGCCGCCAGGTCTGGCGCAAACGCGCTGGCGCGTTGCGCTACTGGATGCTCGCTCACGCCTATGCCGGTGTGATTGCCGGTGTGGTTTTGCTGCTCCACGGAGGGACTCACCTGGGCGGTATTCTCACCAGCATCCTGATGATTTCGTTTGACCTGGTCATTTTGACCGGGTTAATTGGATTGCTTCTCTACTGGATCGGGCCACGAACATTGACCCAGATTGAAGGCGAACCGTTGCTGGTTGAAGATCTGATCCGTCGCCGTCAGGAACTGTTCCAGGAAATCGCCGACGTTACCTTGACCTCCCAAAGTGAGGCCGAACAACAGGGCCGTCAGCAGCAATTTGCTGCCAATTTTCTTGGAACCCGCGATAAGGTGCTTGATTTGACGACCTCGCTCGGATTCCTGATGCGGCAATACTTCAAGCGCGAATCACTTGATGACCTGCTCAAGTCAATTCACACCTTGTTTGAGCCTGACACCTCAAAACTCGACAAAAGTGAAAAAGATGCTTTCTTACGGTTGCTGGATGCAGCCGTGATTATCCGGCGGATTGATGCGCTCATCTACATCCATCGTGCCCTCAAAATCTGGTTGCCGCCACACGTCATTTCGACGTCGGTCATGCTGGCAACCATGCTGATTCACATTGTTCAGGTGACTTATTACTTGTGGAAGTAAGACATTCGGGTTCCGGGTTCCGGGTTCCGGGTTCCGGGTTTTTGCTTGAAAGGAAAAGTCTATGACAGCTACGTCGTCGCGATTTGTAATTAAGCGCAAAGATCTCTATGAAGATGACCTCGTGCTCGAACTGGACGGGTTAGCCATCGGCTCAGCTCTTGGAAGCGATCTGCTGCTCAATCACCCAACGGTGTCACGCATCCACGCCGGAATTCGGGAAATTGACAACAGCTTTTGGTTGACCAACCTGTCCAAATCCAATGGAACACTGGTCAATGGGGCGTTGATTGAAACCGTCCAAATCCAACCCGGTGATACCATCCAAATCGGGATTTTCCTGATTCGCCCGGCGTTTGATGTGGCAGATCAAATCACCCTTGAAATTGATCGCCAGATTGACTCGGTTTCCGCCGGGAATCGGGCGGCTGGCATTCTGGGAAATCCACTTCAGGCAGCCGCCGAGGGCAAAACGATCAAGCTGGATCCAAGTTTGTTTGCCTTCCTGGATGAAATCACCAGTACAGGCAGCCTGACCGGGCAACTTCAATTTCCAGGACAAACCCAACAGCTTAAAAAAGATGGAAAAACGACCCAGGAAATTGAAATGGAGCGTCAGGGGACGCAAAAACTGACGCCTCAGCCTCAACAAACCCAACAGTTGCAAATGAAGAGCAGCGGCAGCACCGTCCGCATGGCCACCATGCGGCTGCAACGCGGCCAAACCGGGATGCTGACCGCGCTGGCCGGGCTTTCAGGCGACGAACAGAAAAAGTTTCAGGAATCAATTGACACGTTTTGGGAACGCCGCAAACAGGCGGAACAGGGCGAGCAAAAGCTGGCGGATATTTCCGCATTACGCCCGCAAGAACCGGATCCGGAACTGGCACAGTACAACCTGCACCTTGGCAAAAAACAGTTCAACTGGCTGCCGTCGTTTGATCTGGTTCGCCCCTGGCCACGCGGATATCTGTATGTTTTCGGAGGAGCGGCGATCCTGGCGATGATCCTGGCCGCCGTTTTCTATGAAAAAGCCTATTCGCCCGGCGAAGTTTCCAATCCGCACAACCTGCCACTGGCCCAGCAACCCACCGATGTAAATCAACGGGTTGGGGCCAAGATTGTGGCCAATATTGCAGCGGAAAACAATTGCGCCGCCTGCCATTCGCCAGTTCTCTCAATGCAGAAACTGTGTATGGATTGTCACCAAACCGCGCACTTCAACCCAGAAGTCATTTCCGCCCACCAAAAAGCCAACGTTGGCTGCGTTGATTGTCACACCGAACACAAAGGCAAAGAGTTTAAACCGGCTGGTGTCGCCCGCAGCATGTGTATTGACTGCCACCGCGATGACCCACGCCATCCGAAAGCCCATGATGCCAAAGGCCAGTTGCTGAAAAATCCACATCCCAACACCGCTGGCTACCCGGTCAATCGGCAAACGGGTCAATGGACCTGGAAGGACCCGCTCAACCCGAAATGGAAACAGGTCTTCCCAGCCAACATTGGGCCGAAAGAAAAATTCCATCTGGTTCACGGCGTCGGACTCAATGCCGCGGGCGAAGATTGGAAATGCTCGGGCTGCCACGAAGGCTTCACCCCGGCGGCCAAAGCCAGGGTCATCAGCGAAGACAAATGTAGCGTCTGCCACGGCGCCACCTATGACGAAGAAAGCAAACGCAAGCTTGACCAACTGGCGGTCAACTTCAAACTGGATTGTAATAGCTGCCACCCACAGCACGGCTATGACACGGTAGCTCTGGCTTCGCTCAAAAAAGCTGGCAAAGATCGCACGCCGATTGTCTGGACGCCAGAGGGCGTTTACCGGGGCGGAAAAGACTGGCAATGGACGTCATTTGCGGCCAAATTCGGCGGGATGTCGGTCAATGGCTGGCTGGCTTTCTTTAGCATCCTTCCCCTCACTGCGCTTGGGTTCCTGGCCGTTGATTCAAACCGCCGCCGGAATGTATTAAACCTGCTCAAAGGCAACATCATTGAATTATCCCGCAAGAAGGTGAAATTCAACGACATCACCTATGCCAAACGGTGGGAGTCCAAAGAACAAATTAAACGCGCTGAAGAAGCTGCCAGGGCCCGCCCAGTGCCGCAACCAGTCATTAACTATGAAACCTGTATCGGGTGTCATAACTGTATTCTGGCCTGTCCACAGGACGTGCTGGGCTTTGACGATCAGGAACACCACGCCATTGTGGTGAACTATGAACAGTGCATGGAAGACACCGGCTGTCAGCAAGCCTGCCCAACCGTGCCCCAATCCTGTGTTCTGATCAATACCAAGAAGAAGATCCGCGAAGCACCAAAACCAATCCGCAAGGGGATCAATGACGGGTATGAAACCGAACATGCCGCCGGTGTCTATCTCGTCGGCGACGTTTCAGGCGTGCCGTTGATCCGCAATGCCATTAAAGAAGGCCGGGCGGCAATGGACAAAATTGCTGATCGCATTCAAACCGATGGCCGGGCGGCTGGTGCTGACTATGACGTGGCGATTATTGGTATTGGCCCAGGTGGAATTTCAGCCACCGCCCGGGCTGCCGAACGAGGACTGACCTACGTTGCGCTGGAGCAAGGTCGGAAATACTCGACCATTGCTGACAAATACCCGGCAGGCAAGTATGTGGCGTTCAACCCCTATAACCCCGGTGACCCGGAACTGGGTGCTGTCAAACTGGAAGGTCCCGGCGATCTGAAAGAAAAAATGCTGGCCTGGTGGGATGAATCAGTTGAACGACTTGGCCTCAAGATCAATGAATATGAAGGCTGTAAGGAAATCGTCAAAGAAGGCGATATCTTTGTGATCAAGACCGAGAAAAACCCAGCCGGGTACCGAGTCCGCAAAGTTGTTCTCGCGCTTGGCACAGCCGGTGAACCACGCAAACTGGGCTGCCCGGGTGAAGACCTGAAAGCACCAGATGGCAAACCCAGAGTGGTCAATCGGTTGCAGGATCCAAGTGTGTACAAAGGGAAAAATATTGTCGTGGTGGGTGCTGGAAACTCAGCCGTTGAAGCAGCGGTTGATTTGACCGGCAAACGCCAGGACGATGGAACGGTGGGCTTCCCGAAAGAAGGCGCCAATCAGGTTGCGCTGGTGGTTCGCTCTGATTTTCCAAAAGACCTGACGCTCGAAAACAAGATGTGGGTGTATTACTGCATCGACCGGGGCAAGATCAAAGCCTATTTTGGCGCTGGCATTAAGGAAATCACCGAAACCGAAGTTTCTATCGAAAAGATTCGCGATAAATCCGAAATTGTCCGGATGCCCAACGATGTGGTGTTTGCCATGATCGGCAGCATTGCACCGAAGGAATTCCTCTCCAAGATCGGCATCAAGTATGCCGGCGACGACCGGAAAAAATAAACAACAGAACTAAATCAAAAACCAAGAACCAGACAGAATGAAAAACTGTCTGGTTCTTGGTTTTTGTACCTGGTGGCTGATTCCTGGTTCTTGGTTCTTGGAAAGGATTGGTTCCAAAGCACCAAGCACCAATCTCTTATCTCATCTCGACTCTCACGCCTGATTTCAGTGGACCGTCTCCTCTGACTTCGAGAACCAGCGTCTGGCCAAAATCACGATTCAATTTCGGCATTCGAAAAAAGATGATTCCCTGGCTGCTTGATGGTGAGGGAAGGATCGTATCTGCCTGGAAACAAAGCCTCATGAATTTTTCCTGATAGTTTTTATACCCTTGCACTGAATAGTTGCGAATTTCATAAAACTTCATCTGTTCGGCGCTGGCTTTCTTGGGTGACATCCGTTGCCACTCCTTTCCCTGGGCATCAACAAGCCGGAATTTCAGGGATTTGGTCGAAAATGGCGCTCCGCTTTGATTATCAATGCGAATTTGAACTGGCATCACGCCCGCCAGGAGCAGATTACTGTCAAAGCGGCGGAAGGATTCGTCTTCTTCACGGATCGGCAGGGCTGAAATTCGAACCGTTGTGGTTTCGGTCACGTGCGGGAAATTTTCCGACGGGAGATCTACGCGTGGGGCAATTGCAAACGGCTCGGTTCGACAGCCACTTACCAACACCAGTACAATCGCAAATAGCCAATAACAAATAGCGAATAGTTTTTTGAGGCTCAAACTGTTGATAGACATAGGCTTTCTAATAATTATTCGTTTTTTTACGAGTTCCACTTCACGACTTCGCTTCCTGGCTTACCTCAAGTTTTTCGACCAGCCCGGCCAGAAAATCAGTATCAACTGTCCCGGTTTCGGCAATCTTGCGGGCGGCGGTATCACAGACTTCCTGCAATGGATGCCCGGCGTGCCCTCGCGTCCAGGTCCAGATGACCCGATGCGGTTTGGCGGCTTTGTCGAGTCGGTCCCAAAATTCGTGATTGGCTTTGCGCCGAAATTCACCTTTCATGGTTTTCACAACATATTGTGAATCAGAGATAACCGTAACCTGGCAGGGCCGTTTGAGTTGTTCCAACCCAATACACGCCGCGACAATTTCAGCCTGCTGATTGGTGCCAGTCCCCATAAAAGCCCCAAACAGTTTTCGATGGCCATTCCATTCAAGCAGCGCAGCAGCAGCGGCTGGCGAATTCTCCTGACCATTTTTTAAGCTTGATCCATCACAGACCAGCAGCACTTCATTGGTTTTTGGTTGTTCCATATGTATAGCGAAGGAGCGAAATAAAGCGAGTAGCGAGTAACGAGTAGTGAGTAGTCAGACAGGCACTCTGTGATTTTGTCATACCATTTTGGGCTGAGGGAAATACAATTTTTTCAAGAGTTTAGCCTTCCCATAACACGATGGGTTCCTTGCAAAAGAGTATCATCCGGTCACCCTGTCAAAGAATCTCGCGCACGTTTCCAACGCGGCGGGTGATGCGTTCACTGTCCAGATATTCCAGGAGAGGAATGGCATATTTGCGTGATAGCCCAAAACGGTCTTTAAAAAAAGCAATATCCAGCGTTGGTGAGTGTGCTTTGTAGGCCCGCACTTCAGCAATCAGATTCTGGATGATTTCAGCGTGGCAGGTAAATTCGCCAACGCGTACAAACCGCTTTTCATTGAGCAACAGGAAATACACGGGCCGGGCCTGGGCATCCTTGAATTTGAGCTTTTCAAAGAGTTCGGCCATTGAGAGTCCCTGCAATCCAGTCTCGCGGAGGGTTCTTTCCATTTGTTCCTTGATCTGAGCTTCGGCTCCGGAAACTTTGATCTGGTAACTGGCCAGCCGAAGCACTTCTCCATCAGCAATCAGCTTTTTTTCCGCGACCAGTGTGTCAACCGTGAATTTAAAAACCTCGACCGGTACACGTGAAAACACCTGCTCGCGCATTTCTTCTCGCGAGGCACCTGGCTGGAGCGGTTTTTGGCGGTGAAAATCACCAACCCGTTTTAACAAACCAGCTTTGAGTGGTTCCAGGTCGGCTTTCCAGTTCGCCCGAAATGGTCGAGTCAGTTCTTGCTGGCCAAGGGCTTTTCCATTGGCGGTGTCAATAAATACAAGTTGATTTTGCTGGTGCAGCCGTTTCAGGACAGCTTTGAGTACCGCGTCGGATTCACCACTTCTGGCAGCCAGTTCAGCCAGTGTCGCGCCTGAAGGCCCACTTTTTTCCAGGAACGCCGCCACCCGAACTGCCGAATCTGAACTTGAAAGTTTTGCCAAAAACAAAGTCGCCCCTTCACGTTCGCTGGCTCGATGCCGTTGGGGTTGAATGTCAAGCACAAGTCCGCCTCCGATAGTGAACTGGGGTGAATAATGCCGAATAATAAACCGGTCACCAGGTAAGGCCAGTACGGGTTCTTCGAGGTGGAGCTGGGCAAAACAACGCTGTCCGGAACCAAGTTCGCGATTTTTCAAGGCCAGATCGGCTGGTGGATTTAACAAATGGACTCGCGCCATAACCTCGCTTGTTCCGTGATGGAAACGTACGCGGGTCCGATGACGCAATGGTTTTTCAACTGAAGCCAGCAACTCTAACTGGACATCAATCATGGGCGTTGCCGTAAACCGCCCAGCCGGCGTGACCACCTGTCCACGGGTGACGGTCTCAATATCTACGCCTTGCAAGTTGATGGCTGTCCGCTGTCCGGCAGTGGCATGCTCAGAGGATTGCCCATGGACTTCAATACTCCGAATTTTGGTTCGGCGTCCACCTGGATGAATTTCGACATCATCCCCAACTCGAAAACTGCCGGCAATGAGGGTTCCGGTGACAACGGTCCCAAACCCTTTGACTGAAAACACCCGATCAATCGGGAGGCGCGGTGGGCGAGTACTGCTTTTTTCGGTAACGGTGAGCGCAATCTGTGCCAAAGCCTGCTTTAACTCATCAATGCCGTCGCCGGTGCGAGTACTGACCGCAATGACTGGTTTGCCCTCAAGGAAGGTTCCATCAACAAATGTTTCGACTTCGCTCTGAACCAGTTCAAGCCATTCGGCGTCAACCATGTCAATTTTGGTCAGTACCACCAGCCCGGTTGGGATCTTGAGCAACTGGCAAATTTCGAGATGCTCTCTGGTCTGAGGCATCACCGACTCATCAGCCGCAATCACCAGCATCACCAGGTCAATACCATGTGCACCAGCCAGCATGTTTTTCACAAACCGCTCATGCCCCGGCACGTCAACAAACCCCAACTGAAACCCATTGAGTATCAGGTTTGCAAATCCAATATCAATCGTGATACCGCGTTGTTTTTCTTCTTTGAGACGATCAGTGTCTGTTCCGGTAAGTGCTTTGACCAGGGATGTTTTACCGTGGTCAATATGCCCTGCCGTGCCAACAATGATATTTTTCATATGAGATCAGTCAGTAGTCAGTAGTCAGTAGCTCGCTCAATTTATTTGGTTGAGTTAGTTTTGGTTTTTCAGGTGAATATTTCCTTGACAGCAATCTCCCTAAAATTTCAGAACTCACTGAAAAATTTGGATTTACTGTTCGTATTTTCCACGTTTTTCTGAAAATTTATAGCTACAAGATGACCCAATGACAAGGTAACTTTTTTTCTGACACCAATGGATTGAGCACTCGCTCTATTTGGTGACTTCGCTATTTCGCTCACTCTATTGCTGCGCCTTACCAATTCGCTCAACCGCTTTCTGGGCTTCAGTGCGAACACCTTCGTCTGCATCCTGAAGGCAATCAACAACTGATGACAACACCGGCTCGGCGGGTGGGCCAATACGCCCAAGTGCCTGAACGGCACGCAGACGAACAACCGCTTCTTTGTCTTTCAAGCCGGGAACAATGAGCAGAAAGGTTTCTGGTCCGATTTTCCCAAGCGCTTCGGCGGCTCGCGCCCGGATGTTTTTATCGTCGTGTTGTTTGAGCGTTTTTGAAAGTGTTGGAATCGCCTCTTTGGCGCCAGCGCCGATTCGTCCGAGGACAAAAATAGCAACCGGAGCGGCTTCTTTTTCGGTCAGCACACCAACCAGCGCTGGAACGGCTGGTTTCCCAATCGCCGCCAGTTTGTTGCTCGCTTCAACTCGAAGCGACTCGTCTTTTCCTTTGAGTTGATTGATCAATTCGGGAATTTGGGCTTCAAGATCCTCAGATGACTCCTGGGCATCAGTGGGTGACGCAGAAAAAAACAGTAAGCTCATTCCCCACAAAAGTGTCAAAAACACCCATCCTGGTTTCTTCGACTTTGAACATCGCATGCTCCCTCCTTTTCACCGAAGAGAAACGCTTCTATCTCATTGTGCCTGGTTGAATTGTGTTTGATGGTGACGTGGTAGGACAACAGGTAGTTTAGAGGAAATTTTCACGGGTTGCGATGCTCGACTCAGAATTATTCAAAGAAGTTTCCTGGATTTATGCGCCTGCGCTTTGTACAGCATTGACTTCACTGGCGTACCATCCCAATTTGAGCCACCAGCGAATCATCATGACAACCTGGTGCGTCACAATCCCCAATCCAACCAGGAACCAGTTGTTGGGTGAAATAGAAAACGAGACTTGAGTGAGCAGGACCTGGGCAACCAGGGTGATCGCCAGCATCACACCAAATACCCCGATCAGTCGTTGCCAGTGACGCGCAATCAGGACAAGCGTTGGAAGAATTTGACGCGTTACCCAGGTTTGGCGAGTTAGAACAATTCGAATTTTGAGATAATCCAAAAACAGGTGAATCGCAACCAGGGCCAGTATTGCCAGCAAATACACCATCATCCGCAAGAAACGCACCTGGGGCTCATTGGCTGAAGTTTCAGCATACTGTGAAATCAACTGCCACCCCAAAAATCCAAGGCAGATCAAAAGGCTGTGGAGAAAGACTGATATCAAGGCAACCCGCATAAAAGTCCCAAAGTAAGCCGCACAGTTGGCGAGAAAACTAGGGTTCCGGGTTCCGGGTTCCCAATCGTTGATGTTCACCGCTTCACCACTGATGAGCGGTTCTGAACCCAAAGCTTCGTATGAACTTTCAGGATTTGACCCTGACCCCTGACCCCTGACCCCTGGTTTTCTGACCCTGACCCCTGACCCCTGGTTTTCTGACCCTGACCCCTGACCCCTGACCCCTGACCCCTGGTTTTCTGACCCTGAACCCTCGATTTCTGGATAAACAAAGAGTACAATA
>CAZXCE010000201.1:0-13053 GCA_964639175.1 uncultured Clostridia bacterium | reverse complement strand
GGGTTCCGGGTTCCGGGTTCCGGGTTCCGGGTTTTCGAATTTATGTCCTTTATGTTCTTTATGTCCCTTTTGCCCTTTTCCCGAACCCCGGAACCCGGAACCCGGTTTTCATCACACCCAAAATTCAATTTCGACCGTTTTCTCAGGGAGCAGGCGCGGGTCACGACCAGTGGCAAGTTCGTTGCGGATTGACTCGATCAAAACGTGGATAGTGTCAGCTTCGGTGTTGGAAAATTCAGCTCCAAACTGGCGAATGGTCTGCATCTGGTTCTTTAAAATAGCAATATCCTGATCAATGATGCGCTGGGCCAGCCAGCGGATCGCTGGCCGCGCCGGGAGATTCCAGATCCCATAGTTGTAGGTCAAATCCGTATAAACCAGTGTTTCGTCATCGCTCACCGGAATTGATTGTGAAGTAATGATAAAGCGTCGTTTCGGGCTGAAAATATAATCAACTGAAGTGATATTTGGCAGATGGAACGAATCAGTGTGCTGGATTTCACGAGCTGTTGGGTTCAGGAATTTTGAAAACCACCCGAAATTGGCCCGCTCGTTGTGATAGTGAACCACCACCGAACCATGTTTTCGAGTGACCTGGGCGGTGAATCGTTCAGATTTGGCATCGCGAAAAATACGTGGATGGACAAAGGTGGTGTGTGGAATATCCACAAAATTCTCGACACAATTGGTCACCGTGTTGTGAAACCGGTTTTTGAGCCGGATCGCTGCCCAACCTGGAGTTTGATAAAAGGGAATTGAAAATGGCGGGACTTCAGACTCAGGTGACTCGGAAAGCCTCACGTAGAGATACCCATCTTGCTCATATACCGGAAAGCGACGAGCACCGCGACTTTTTCGAACTTTGCTTTCCGGGCCTTCAGATGGAACACTGACCACCTGTCCCATCCCATCATACATCCAGCCGTGATACCCACACTGAAGCATCCCGGCACTTACTTTTCCAGTTGAAAGCCGGGCACAGCGATGCAGGCAACGATCTTCGAGCGCAACCGGACAGCCGTTCTCATCCCGGAACAGCACCAGCCAGTTGCCCAAAATCTGAACCGGCCAGGGGAGATCTGGTCGGAGATTTTTGGATTCGGCGGCAATGTACCAAAAGTCTTTGAAATCCATGGGTGTTTAGATAAAACCAGGGCTCAGGGCTGAAGGCGACTGACGGGATGAGGGATGAAAAAAGATCCCCTATCAGGTATCACCTGTCCAGGGGGCTGCTGCAACAGTGGTTGAATTGAGGCAGGCTGGTTACCGACTGAAAGATGTAAAGGACATAAATGCGACCGGACATGGGTTTGTTGAATCAATTCCCTTTCGAAAACCCGGAACCCGGAAGCACAGAACCCAAAAGCAGCTTTACCCTGAAATCCGTGCCAGAAAAACAAATTCATTTGCCCGATCAAGCGTCCGGATAAAATGGTCGGGTAGATCCAGTTCCTGGCCAATACAGATCCCGGCCTCGACTCCAATCACGCCCAGTTTGTCGGTTAGTGGAGGAACACTGACCCAGCGGGACCGGCCTTCATAAAACGGAACAAACACTGAGTATTCAACCTTTGACCAGTCGCGATAGGTAATATCACCGCCGGGGTGTGAATTCCAGGCGGCAAACATGGCCCGATACCATTCCGGGTACGTGTAGCGCTCAATGCACTGATATGGACTCCACCCTGGAAGCGTTTCTTCTGGATGGACAAGCGTGATTTGGGTTTCACCGTTTTCCCTGGAAATCTGATACAGCTCACCGTCAACAATTTCATAAAAGTTGCTGATGAAATCATAGGCCGCAAAGGCAGCCAGGTGGTCCAAAACTTCGGATTTGGTGGGTTCACCTGGTAAGGCGCCACCTAATCCAAGACTCATAATGGCCGGCATATCGTTTTTCTCCTGATTCTGACAAATCTTGTGTGGGTGTACCAAACACCGGAATGTTGAATCAAGCGTTGACAGAGTGCAAACTCATTCTTGTAAGCTATTGAGAAAAAGTCACATAACTCATTGTTCAACCTTGAACAATTTTTATTGAACGCCAGCGCACCACCTGAAAGTGGACTGACAACTCGCTCTTTCGGGCGCCTCGCTCCTCGCTCAACATCACTCAACCACCAGCACTGAGTTTGAATACTGTCCATCGGTGATGGTCTTTGGGTTTCCAGGATCAAGAATCCACTGTCCATCCACCACAAATTTATAGGTATGTCGGCCAGGGGTGACTTCGACTTTGGCCACCCAGGTGTCACCCTGGCGTGTGAGCGGGTTGGCGCGTGGCGCCCAGAAGTTAAAACTCCCGGCGACGGTGATTGATCTGGCAGATTCAAAACCTTTGAGTGTCAGCGTGACGGTTTTGACTTTGACGGAATTTTCTTCGAGTTCGGTGAGTGCGGCAGTGAGATTTTCTTTCCAACCGGGGTCAGTGGCTTTTGAAGTCAGTTCTTTTAAAGCCAGTTTGTGAGCCGTGTGAAGCGCCTGAATCGGAGCAACTTTGATGTCTGGTTCGACGCCAACCCCTTCCCAGTTGGTTTTGGTAATCGGATTGATCGCGCGACCATAGGGAATCCAGACTGAAAAATGTTCATTTGCCTGACGTGGCCCGCCCGGATTGGCGCCACCTCCGGTTGGATCGCCGATGATGGTGGCCCGCTTGAGGTTTTTCAGATCGTAGGCAAATTCTTCAGCTCCGGAAAACGTCTTGCCACTGGTAAGGACATACATCGGCTTGTTCACATAGCGCTTCCCTGGAACATACGCCCAGGTCCAAAACTGGCGCGTGCTGTCATCGTCGCGCCAGTAAATATCATTGAGGTGAACCGGCTGTTCGAAAAAGTAGGTACACAACATCGGAATCGCATCTGGTGACATGCTGCCGTTGCTGGCCCGGACATCAATAATCAAGGCATCGGTGTTGGCCAGATAGCCCATCAACGCGGCATAGGTCTCAGCCGCAATTTCCGGCGGCGCAAAATACTTAAAATCCACATAGCCGACATTGCCCTTGAGAATATCCACTTTGGTGACTCCAAAATTTTCACGACGAAAATATTGACGGAGTTGATCAAAGTACTCAGGCGTTGGGACAAACTTTCCGGCTGGTTCTGGTGACTGAGGCTCAGCCGAATACTCAACACGGATATGCAGATCGTGGCTCACGCTACGCAAATCCTCGGTCAGTTTTAGCGCCAGGGCCGGGCCATCTTCAATGGCGTCATATTCTTTGCGAACCATGCGGGCGCGGACATCAGCTTCCATTTTTTTGGCGACATCGGGAAAGACATAGCTCTCGTTCAGGCATTTCAAAATGGCGTTGATGCTGCCAGTTCGGGAGGCAGCATCCAGTTTGGCGGTTTGCGCCAGAGACACCATTGGGAAAAGCGCGATCAACACACAGACCAGTCGCAATTGGGCAAGGACTTTCATAAATAGCCTCCAACAGCAAAGAAAACCGGGGGATTATTTTTTGGATTTGACGCGAAACGAAGTCAACAGAAGCGGTGAAATTGATTGCGTCGGGTGAATGAAGTCGTGGGTACGAGCAACTGGTCAGGATGTGTTCCAGGAACTTTCCTTGCGTGACCCCTCCGACAAGGTTTCACAACCCGGTTATCTCCGCTATGATTTGCCCTCGGTTCGGACTGAAACCACCACTGTTCAAACGATTCAAAAAATGCAAACTACTTTCTGCAAATCATTGATTTTGCAAATGATAGTTCATTGTTCAACCTTGAACAATCTTTACTGAACGCCCTTTCTATCTTTCGGAGGACCTATGTCGAAAGTTCTTGCCCGCTTTGCCTCGATCCTGCTGTCCAGTTTATTTTTAATCGTGCTGGCCATTCCATTGAGTGCTCAGGAAGAACGCCACCAGGATCACGAGGAACTTCGTGCGCTGTTAAAAACTGCAACCGACGCCCTCAATGCCCGCAATTTCGATGCGCTGGCACCGCATTTATACCGGCAGTTTTCAATCACAACTGTGGATCAAAAAGAATTTTCCGACCTCAATTCCTTCAAATCGCATTACGCCGCCTTGTTTTCCGGTGACAAACCCGTGTTGAAAGACATCTCGCTCAAACCTGTCGCTGACAAATTAACGGTCTTTGCCGGAGACAACACCGGCGTGTGCTGGGGGACGTCAACCGACACCTTTACCTTTACCGACGGTGAAACCCGAACCATGACCAGCCGCTGGACCGCGACGGTTGTCAAAGATGAGGGCAAGTGGAAAATCATGAGCGTCCATTTTGGGGCGAATTTTATGGACAACCCCGTCACCCAGACGTTCCAGGGAATGCTCTACAAAATCGGCGGCGGGGCACTGGCGGCTGGGATTGTGCTTGGTGGACTCATCGGATGGGTTCTTGGCCGACGAAAATAATTTTGGAGTGCGGTGGCTTGACACCGCTTTGTCATCCCCATGCACGACCTTCTCATTCATAACGGTCTGATTTTCGACGGCCTCGGGTCTGCGCCTCAACGTGCCAGCCTCGCCATTGAACAAGGCCGCGTGGTCGCAATTTCAGACCGAATTGATACCCCAGCCCGCGAGACAATTGATGCCGCTGGAATGTGGGTCACGCCTGGATTTCTCGACATTCACACCCACTATGATCTGGAAGTTGAAATCGCCCCGGCGCTGCTTGAATCGGTTCGCCACGGCGTCACGTCGGTCGTGATGGGAAATTGCAGTCTGTCGGCCACCGTCGGCAAACCCACGATGCTGGCAGATATGTTTCAACGGGTAGAAACGCTGTCGCCGGAATTGATTCGCAACTGGTTACAGGCGTCTGGGACGTGGAACACACCGCACGAATATTTTGAGCATTTGCGAAGCCTCCCGCTTGGACCAAACATTGCCCCGCTGCTTGGCCATAGCTGTATTCGGGCAGAAGTGATGGGCCTTGAACGCAGCCTGAAATCAGTTGCCACTGATACCGAATTGAACCAGATGAAATCGCTGGCCACCCAGGCCCTGGATGCCGGATGTATCGGGATTTCAATTGATATGGTGCCCTGGCATATGATGAGCGGCGAGTTTTGCGGTGTCACCATTCCCTCGCAACACGCCGATTTTCGAGAATACGCCATGCTGGCCGATGTGTGCCGGGAACGCGACGCAGTGTTTCAGGTCACACCCAATCCGCAGAATATGCGGTCGTTTGCCAATATTTTATTGCTGAGTCTCGGGATTGTTCGCAAACCACTGCGAATTACCATTTTAACCGCGCTTGACTCGGTTTCGGATCGCAATCTCTGGCGGGCATTTCCACTGACATTGACACTGTTTAATTCGATTTTAGGGAGCAACATTCGGTTTCAGACGCTGACCGAGCCATTTACCGTTTATTCGGATGGCCCGGTAACCCCAATGTTTGAAGAGTTTCCAACCGGTGTTCTGCTCAACAACGCTCAAACCGGAGATGAACGGCGTCAACTCTGGGCCAATCCAAACTTTCGCCAACAGTTTCGGGATGAATGGACTCGCGGATGGCGCAAGACGTTTCATCGTTCGCTGGGATTGATGGTCATTACCGATTGCCCGGATAAAACCCTGATCGGAAAATCAATTGCCCAGGTGGCACGGTCAGTCGGAAAAGAACCGGTTGACGGATTTATTGACCTGCTCCAGGCCTATGACACCGATCTTCGGTGGGTTGCAACTGGTGCCAACGACCGTCAGGAACAGCGACTGGCCCTGATGAAACATCCCGAAATTCTGCCCGGGTTTACCGATGCTGGGGCACACGTTCGGAACCTTGGGTTTTATGACGGAGCGATTTCCCTGCTCCGGCAGGCCGTACAAACCGGCTTTCTGACTCCTGAACAGGCCGTGGCTCGGGTGACGGGTGAACCGGCCCGGTGGTTCAAACTTGATACCGGGACGCTCACGGTTGGCGCCAAAGCGGATCTGGTCCTGATTCATCCAGAAGGACTTACGACGCCAATTGCTCCACAGGTTGAAATTTTGGATCCGGTTCTCAACCATACCCCGCGAATGGTAAAGCGCGGCTCGGACACCATTATTGATTCGGTGTTTATTGCCGGAAAACGGGTGTTTCACAGCGGCAGCGCCCAATCCATTTTGGGAACTGAGCCGCTGGGGGAGGTTCTTGCACCAACCCCATCGCTGCCTGATTTCATACCGGAAAGTCACCGCTTCCGAAACCGAATCAATGAAGAGGTGGTGGATCATCCATTTACTGACTACTGGGAAATTTTCGTCCTTAAACACCAACATCCGTGGAATGTAGCCTTCCACTGTCTCGGCGTCGTCTATTTTTATGGCGTGATGGTCTGGGCAATGGCGGTTTGGAATTTCTGGCTGCTGCTGCTCTTGCCGGTATCGCAGGTGATTGGGCTGGTGGGGCACTTTTTGTTTGAGCGAAGCCACGTTGATTTGCAGGATGCGATTTTTTCACGCCGGGCTTCACGCTGCCTGAATAAAATGTTCTGGTTCATCGTCACTGGAAGCTACTTTCCACTGGTACGACAGCTTCGAGCACAACTTGAAACCTACCAACGCCAACACCAGCCATCCCGGTTTGAATCGTAATGTCCAGTGCTTTTCCATCCCTTCAACCCGAACACAAATGGCGAGCCGTCGCCTGGGGCTACGTCGTTTTTGCCGCTGGATACACCTTGACAGGATCCGTTCATTTTCGAGAACCACAACCACTGCCATTATTGGCAATTGATTGGCTGATTCCGTTCATTCCCTGGACGATGATTGTGTACCAGTCACAGTTTTTGTTCCTGTTTGTGTGTTTCTGGCTGCATCGGCAAGGAAAAACGATTACCCAGACCTTTCACCGAATGGCCGTGGCATGTGCGATTTCATTTACCACATTTCTGATTTTTCCGACGATTTTTCCCCGCACGTACGCTGATCCACCGGGTTGGCTGGCCGGGATGTACCAGACGCTGCACGCCATTGACGCCCCAACCAATTGCTTTCCGTCACTCCACGTGGCGCTGGCGTTTCTGGCAGCGCTGGGTGTCCTGGAAGAACACGGCTGGCGTGCAACCTGGACCCTCGTCTGGGCAGTGGCGATTACCCTTTCAACCCTGACCACGAAACAACATTATGCCGTTGATCTGGCTGGTGGTTTTTTGGTGGTGCTGGTGGCAGTGGGTGTGGTCAAAGGGCTGAAAGGACATAAAGGGACATTAAGGGCATAAATTCGAAAACCCGGAACCCGATGTTTTTCTAATGACTTTTCCAAAAATTCTGGTACTCTCCCGAAATCCACCTATCACTCTGTAATCCCTTTGGAGGTGCGATGACGGCCATCCTGTACCGCCCACAACCACCACTTTCACAGTTTGTCGAAGCAATCTGGATGTTTGAAGGGCAGGTCCCCCAGCACCGACGGGAGCGCATTCTCCCAACTGGAGTAATGCAACTGGTGATCAACCTCCACCAGGAAGACCTTCGAATTTATGACCGCCAGTATCCCGACCAATATCAAAGCTTTGGAGGCGGGCTGCTTTCAGGAACGCACTCAGAGTACATTGTGATTGATACTTCACCACAGGCCGCCGTGATTGGCGTCCATTTTAAGCCCGGCGGTGCGTTTCCGTTGCTCAAAATGCCGGCTGACGAGTTGCAAGACACCACCGTTTCGCTGGAAACACTCTGGAAAATTCATGCCTCTGTGCTCCGCGAACAATTACTGGCCGCAGCAACCCCGCTGTTAAAAGTTCGACTGCTGGAGCAATTTTTACTGGCTCAGGCGGCCCGGCCCTGGAAACGACATCCTGCCGTTGCCGTTGCACTCAAAGCCTTTACCGGTGAATCACTCACCCGGCCAATTTCAGAAATTACCGACCAGATTGGTCTCAGTTCGCGCCGATTTATCCAGGTCTTTAAACAAGAAACGGGACTCACGCCAAAGGTATTTTGCCGCATCCAGCGCTTTCAGAAAGTATTGTCCGCGATTGGAATGAACCAGGACATTGACTGGGTGGATCTTGCCCTGGAGTGGGGATATTTTGATCAGGCGCATTTTATCCATGACTTTCGGGCCTTTTCGGGTCTCAGTCCGTCAACCTACCTTGCCCAGCGCACTGCACATACCAACCACGTCCCGCTGGTTGAGTAAGGTCAAATTTTTACAATCATTATTTCTCAGTTATAGGGTACACTGGCTTCACCTTCAACACGAGCACAGACACGCATTTAAGTTGTGCCCTCATCAAAACTGATTTGTACAAGGAGAATTGTATGGCCAGCACCCTGAAACCAATTCCTGACGGCTATCACACCGTTACCCCATATTTAGTCGTTGAGAACACCGAAAAATTGCTTGAATTTTTGACCAGTGCCTTTGATGCCAGCGTTACTTTTGCCTCGCGTCACTCAGATGGCTCTGTTGGGCATGCTGAAGTCAAAATCGGAGATTCAATGATTATGATTGGCCAGGCCGGCCCTCAAAGCCAGCCAATGCCCTGCATGCTGTACCTTTATGTTCCAGATACCGATGCGGTGTATGCCCAGGCCATCAAAGCTGGTGGCATTTCAATTATGGAGCCCGCCAACCAGTTTTATGGTGACCGAAATGCGGGGGTCAAAGACCATTGCGGCAATCAGTGGTGGATTGCGACCCACGTCGAGGATGTCTCACCTGAAGAACTCGAACAACGCGCCAAAGCCCATGGGAAGTAAAGCTATTTAGGGTTCCGGTTTCCGGTTTCCGGGCCTTCGAAGAAATTGTTTTATGTCCTTTTCGTCCCGTATGTCCTTTTTGTCCTTTTCTCGAAGACCCGGAACCCGGAACCCGGAACCCGGAACCCTGAATCCTCTCAATTCACCATCATTTGATAAGTGGTTGAACATCGTGGCACTTCCCGGCATAATAGCCGGGCCTGAAATCATGCATTCCTGTACTCCACCCTACAACCCTTTAGGTCACGATGCCCCCACAAGAGGCTTTCAATGGAACCGAGCGATTCGAAGTGCGCCGCAGACTCGGCGGCGGCGCTTTTGGCGTGGTGTATGAAGTCTTCGACCGCCAGCGTGAGAGTACCGTTGCCTTGAAATTACTGCGTCAGGCTGATTCGGCGCCGCTCTATTTGTTTAAACAGGAATTTCGCAACCTTGCCAATCTGGTTCATCAGAATCTGGTGACGTTGTATGAGTTACAGGCTGATGGCGACCAGTGGTTTTTCACCATGGAACTGGTCGAAGGAATTGATTTCCAACGCTATGTGGCCTCACAACAATCGCCGATCAGGGCTGATACCACAACCATCCTTGGGCTGCCAACGGCAGATTCGGCGCCGACCAACCTTCCATCGGAACAGGTGCCGACGTCAATTCTGACCGATACCGGCAGTTCGATGAGTTCCGACCCGACCAGTGACATCCAGATTTTTATTCGCTCAGGCAACAACCATACTGGAAGTTCATCGCCTACGGTTGATTCGCTTGGAGAGTTGATTTCCGAAGCCCCAACGGTTGATTCGCTTTCCGGCCTGATTGCGGAAAACCCTACCGTTGATTCATTCTCCGAGCCGATATCTGAGGTACCGACGGTTGATTCGCTTGAAGGATTGTCCGAAGCCCCAACTGTTCATTCCCTTGAATTTACTTCTGAAACCCCAACGGTTGATTCCTCCGCCTTTGCCCTGAATCGCACCGGGATGGGAAAAAAAACGGCTCCGACCCAGGTCACGGTGACCCAGCTTGCCTACACGTTTAACGAAGCACGGTTGCGAGAGGGGATGCGCCAGTTGGTGGCGGGCGTGAATGCGCTGCACGAAGTTGGAAAATTGCATCGGGACTTAAAACCCTCAAACGTGCTCGTCACCCCGGAAGGCCGGGTGGTGATTCTGGACTTTGGCCTGGTGGCTGAATTGAAAGAATATGCCGACCCTGGAAACCGGGAAATCATCGGCACGCCAGCCTACATGTCCCCAGAACAGGCCGTAGGCAATGAACTGACCCCGGCCAGCGATATGTACAGTATCGGCGTCATGCTCTATGAAGCACTGACGGGGCGGCTGGTATTTACCGGTGATGTCTACACCATCATTCGGCGCAAATACCACGAAGATTTTTTGCCTCCGAAAATGCTGGTCAGCAAAATTCCCGATGATCTCAACACGCTGTGCTGTGAACTGCTCAATCGGGATCCAAAACAGCGACCGACGGCCAAAGAGGTTTTGCACCGGCTCAATCGCCTGGAAGTAACCGCCGCCAGCCCACCGCCGGCGCCATCTCGAACCCGCACCACCCGCCCGGAAGACGACAGTGGCGGCATTCCGCTGGTCGGACGTGCCCAGCACTTGAAACATTTACAGGAAGCCTTTGAACTTTCGCGCCAGGAACCCGTGGTCGCCACCGTGCATGGGCATTCCGGGATGGGCAAAAGCGTGCTGGTTGATTGTTTTCTGGGGGATTTGAAAAAACAGGCACCGACGCCGATTGTGCTTTCGGGACGATGTTATGAACAGGAATCTGTGCCCTACAAAGCCTTTGACAGCATCGTGGATGTCCTGAGCCGGCGGTTAAAGCACCTTTGGGGAAAAGAGCATCAACCCGAGTTTCCGGCTGACCTGCCGGTACTGGCCAAGCTCTTTCCAGTCTTACGCCAGCTTGCTCCGATTGCCGAAGCAAGCCAGACAATTGATATTCCAGATTCCCAGGAACTCCGCCGTCGGGCGTTTGGTGCCTTGCGCGCTGTTTTATCTCAACTGGCGGCGCTGGCCCCGCTGGTGATCCACATTGATGATCTGCAATGGGGCGACGTGGATAGCGCCACCCTTCTGATGGAACTGGTTCGCCCGCCAGACCCACCACCGATGTTTCTCATTGCCGGGTATCGAAGTGAAGAAGCCGAAACCAGTCCGTTTTTAAACATTTTTTTGCCTAAGCTCCAGGACAAAACCCTGATTGCGGCCCAGGTGAGGGAAGTCCGCGTCGGAGAGCTTTCACTGGATGAAGCGCGCAAACTGGTGCAGGCCATCCTTGGCAATGATCCAAATTCTGCTGACCGGGTGGAAGCGATCATCCGCGAATCAGCCGGAAGCCCATTTTTTGTCAATGAACTCGCCCGCTATGCTCAAAACCATTCCATTTCACTGGTTGGGACTGGCGCCCGCGACACACTCGATGCCGTCATCCGCGAACGGGTCAGCCAGTTGCCTGAAATCGCCCGCCGGATTCTCGAAGTGGCGGCGGTGGCGGGCCAGCCCGTGGGCCGACTGGTGGTCAAGCGCGTGGCTGAAGCCGGCGCCGACGAACAGGCATCGGTGATCTTGCTCCGCTCACAACATCTGATCCGGGTTCGTCGGGCGCACCACATGGAGGAAATCGAGCCCTATCACGACCGGATTCGCGAAGCGGTCGAACATGGACTCGATGCCGACCAGCTCAAATCCCACCATTACCGGCTCGCGGTCGAGCTTGAAGCGTTTGGTCATGCCGATCCGGAAACGCTGGCGGTTCACTATCGCGATGGCGGAGACCGACCCAAAGCCGCCCACTATGCCCTGGTGGCCGCCGAACAGGCCGAAACGGCCACGGCATTTGACCGGGCAGTGCGACTGTACCGGCTGGCGCTTGAGCTTCGGGATGAAACCGCCGACCACCGGCAGCTCCTGGTGAAACTGGGGAACGCGCTGGCCAATGCCGGACGTGGCGCCGAGGCGGCTGAAACCTATCTCAAAGCGTCGGACCTGACCTCAACCGGACGCTCAACTGAAACTGCGCTCGAACTTCGCCGCCGGGCAGCCGAGCAGTTTTTGAACAGCGGGCATATTGAAAAAGGACTCACCTATACCGATCAGGTCTTGAAAGCGGTCGGACTCAGGCTGGCACCAACCCCACGTCATGCCATGGCGTCACTGATTTTGCGACGGATCTGGTTGATGATTCGAGGGTTTGGGTTTACCGAACGCACTGAAGCCGAAGTTCCGCCCGAAGAACTCATCCGACTTGATATTTGCTGGTCCGTCGCCGCCGGCCTGGTCTTTGTGGACAACATTCGTTCGGCTGAATTTCAGACCCGATACCTGTTGTTTGCCCTCAAAGCGGGAGAACCTTTTCGAATTTCGAGAGGGCTCAATTTGTTTACCGGCGGGTCATCCGTGACCGGCGGTCGGAGCCTGGCCCGGACCCAAAAACTGCTGGCAGCCGCCATTTCAATGGCTGACCGGGTGCAGCATCCATACACCTCAGGTATGGTCAAAGTGACCGCCGGGCTGGTGGCTTTTTATAATGGTGGCTGGAAAGAATCAATTGAACTGCTCGATCAGGGAGAGGAAATCCTGCGGGCTCGCTGCACGGGCGTCACCTGGGAATTAAACACATCGCGCTATTATGCCCTGCGGGCCATGTTTTTCCTGGGTGACCTGCGGCAACTCAATCGCGAATCAGCGGCTTTAGTCCAGGATGCCCGCGAGCGTGGCGACGTTTATGCCCTGGCTGGCTTGCGGTTACGTGGCGGATACCTGTCCTATTTGATTCTGGACAATGTTGAGCAGGCACGGCTTGAAGCCGAAGAAGGCATCCGGCAGTGGACCAGCCAGGGACACCACATCCAGCATTTCTTTTATCTGGCGGCCCAGGTCGAAATCGAATTGTATGTTGGAAACGGGATCAAAGCCTGGGATATGCTCGCCGCCCGGTGGAAAGCATTTTCCAAGTCGCTGCTGTTTCGGGTCCAAAC
Source organism: uncultured Clostridia bacterium (assembly GCA_964639175.1). GTDB lineage: Bacteria > Acidobacteriota > Blastocatellia > Chloracidobacteriales > Chloracidobacteriaceae > JACQXX01. Next base: position 373 of record CAZXCE010000201.1, on the reverse strand, counting down.
CCTGCTGATTGAATTTCATTTCCTGCGCGCCCGCAGCGGCCTGTCTGCCTTTGGCCAGGAAACCGACATCAAACGCCAGGTGCTCTATCTCAAGCAGGCCGAAGCTGACGCCCAACGCATTGAAAAAGAAAGCATGGAGTGGTGTCAGGGAATTCCGGAAGTCATTCGCGCCGGGATTGCCGCCTGCGAAGGCCGTCGCGATGATGCGATCCGGTTGCTGACCGACGCCGAAACCAATTTCCAGAATGCCAATATGTGGCTTCATTCGACGGCAGCCCGCTATCGGCGCGGACAACTCCTCGGCGGGTCAAAAGGCAAGACCCTGATCGAGTCGGCTCGTGTCTGGATGAATGAACACGAAATCAAGAGCCCG
>CAZXCE010000200.1:0-13080 GCA_964639175.1 uncultured Clostridia bacterium | reverse complement strand
TCGAGTTCGGCCCCGATTTTTCCAACCGTGGCCCGATGAGGATTGATTCCAAGGACAGTCGTCACCGGTTCCGCATCGGCCACCAGTTTGGCAATTTTGACGTGATAGGGCTGAAGCGCCTTGTCACCTCTCAAAAATTCAACCGCTTTGGAACTGACCCGGTCAAACTGTGCGATAACCTCGTGCTCTAGCTTTTCCAACTGGGACAAATCAATGTAGCGAACTTCCCGAAGTGAAATTAAATGCCCGCGTTGTCCACGCAATTGCGTCAGCGCCGTGACATAGGCCTCCAGGGTTGTCCAGTTGGTCAGTCTCAGCGAACCAATCAGTTCCCGCAACCCGGCGGTGGCTTTTTCGGTTGCCTCGGCAGCCTGTTTACGTAACTCCTCAACCTTTTCAAACTCATCAACGATCAACTCTGCCGTTGCTCGAATCTCGGTCAGGAGGGCACCAATATTGCCCGCATGGTCAGTATCAAGCCAGAAATAGCTGTCCAGCGTTCGATTGACCGTAGCAATCAGATCTTCATAAACCTGGGTGGTGGGAGTTTGCTCGATAATTAACTTTTGAATGCTGAGTGCATCGGAAATGCCGCGCACCAGTTCAGCGTTCCCGATGCTTTCCAGAAATGTTCCGGTTGACGGTGCCGCCGCCGCATATTCGTCACTGGTAAAGGGCGTCTGCCAGATTTGCATCGGATGGACGCGAGTGGGTTCGGCTGGCGCCTTGAGCACCACCAGTCGGCCATCATCAAACTTGCTGTACCCGTGACAATCAATCGGCAGCGCGACTTCTTTGCGAATCTTGTTGTAGGGCAGTAAAACATTCCGGCCTTCATCCCGACGATGGAAAATATAGAGCACATCCTCGCCATTGGGTGACCGCACCATTCGCTTGTATTCCATCCCGGTGCTTTCACCATAGGTTTTATATTCGCCGGATTGCAGGTAATAGCCGCCGGGGAAAATGATGCCGTGATCTTCTGGAAGCTGGACACAGGCCTGGCCAATCGCGTCAATGCGGGCCACGGTTTTGGTTCGGAGATTAAAGACAAAATAGCGGTAGTGTTTTTCACGAAACGGCAGGATTTTGAGCAGAATCAACCCGCCCAGTTTGGCAAAATACACCTCGGCATCATCAAGCGACTGGCGCGGGTCTTCGACCGGTTCTTCATAAATGCCGGCGCCAGATTCGGTGTTGTCTTCGATTTTGATGGTCAGGTTACCGCCGATGGTTTCGACAAACACCTGATCCAGAATTGAAATATGCGGAAATTTCCCGCCAACCTGATCTTCACGAGTGGTTTGGGTCCACACAAAGTCGTGAGACGGCGGGTAGACGTGGTCTCGCTCACCGCGATTATCGAGGTACGTCACTTTTCCTTTCGGATCAACCGCCCAGCGAAAAACCTTGATGTCTTTAAGCAATGCCCCGGTTTGGAAAATGGCCAGGATTTTGCCTTCGACGACCCGAAGTTGTAGCAATCTGGCTTCTTTGTAATAGCGATAGAGTTCCTGAAAGTCTTTCACAAACTGTGGGTGACTCAGGAAATCTTCATCCGACCCCGGCGGAACGGGCTGAAAGGCAAAACCGGTTTCCGTCTTTTCAAGCCAGTGCAGACTAAACACATCTTCGACTTTGGTTTCCGTCTTTAACCCAATAAAGACGTTGTAACCAAAGAGCATATACCGCCCGGCGTTGATGATGTCGCGCGGAATGCAATTGTGAACAGTACGAATGCGTTCGCTGCCGATGATGGCCAGCTCTGAACTACCGAATAAGTCCAGTCGCCGCTGATTAAGGGCGTTGGTTTTTTCAGCCAGTGTTTTTGCCTGAGCCAGCAACCGGTCGCGAATGACCTCGTATGTGCCGCGATCAATTTCCTGGCCACTTGTGGGTTGAGGAATGTGTGGTGTGGTCATAGGTCTTTGGGTTCCGGGTTTGGAAAACAGGGTTCAGGGTTCAGGGTTCAGGGTTTGGAAAACAGGGATCTGCACTTGTACTTCTGGGTTTTCGAATTTAAGTCCTTTTCGTCCCTTTGGTCCTTTTCGTCCCTTTGTCTTTTTCCGGAACCCGGAACCCGGAACCCTGTTTTTACCCAACTTTCAAATTATCAACGCCCAGGTCCCTGGCGGCCTCAAGCAACTCCTGAAGCCGGGCTTTCTTGCCGTCGTCAATTCCATTTGACAGCAGGTAGGTCAATATTCCTGCCAGCGTCAAGTCTTTGAGGTTGACCGGCAGACCTCGCTCGTTTTCAAGCATTGTTTGGACCGAACTCACCAGCCCCTGAGCGGTTTCGCTCCGATTCACCACACCGTCAATCGTTTTCCCAAGCGTGATGCCGTTCAAGATTCGCTGTGAAAACAAGGCATCACCACCCACAATGTCAATTTTGGCGTTTTGGAGCGCGGCGGCCAGGACTTTGGCCTGGGCTTCGGCAATCGCCTGTTGGGCCTGCAACGCTTGAAGCTCAAGGATGCGTTCATTTTCAAGCCGCAGTCGGAATTCTTCGTGGATCCGGCTGGCTTCGTCGAGGATCTTCATGGCCTCGGCTTTTTGGGAAATCCCGGCGGCTTCCGATTCAAACCGCTGGCGGGTGACTTCGGCTTCGGCCAACCCTTTGTTGCGCAAGTTTTGGGCTTCGGTCGTGCCAATTCCAAGCTTGACTTCGGCTTCGGTGGTGCCCTTGTCTCGAATCACCTGGGCTTCAGCCGCACCTTTTTCACGCATCACTTTGGCTTCGGCCAGGCCATATTTTTCCAGAACCTGGGCTTCGGCATCTTTCACCTTGACCTGGGCCAGACCAACTGCGGCGGCTTCGGCCTGAACCCCTTCAGCCATTCGAAGTCGGGCCTTGGCCTGTTTGTCAGCAATTTCATATTCAGCTTCGGCAAAGGCAAGTTTTTCTTTTACTTTGAATTTCGACGCCATTTCCGCGCCTTCCGCCGCCTTGAGGTCTTTGATCAATTTTTCCTGGGCTTCACCTTCGGCGGTAATCACGGCGGCTTCCCGGATGCGTTTTGCCTCTTCGACCACCCGCAGCGCTTTGATGACTTCTTCTTGTTCGGCCACAGTTTTATCAACCGCAATGCGCTCACAGGTAACTTCGGCAATGGCCTTGCGCTGTTCTTCAAGGTCTTTTTCCTTGGCAATGCGCTGTAGTTCCACTTCCCGCTCACGGGCAATGGCTTCGACAGCCTGCTCGCGTTTGACGCGTTCAGTTTCGACCACAACCACCCGCTCACGGTTCTTTTGCGCAACTTCGACCTGGCGCTGTTTGTTTTGTTCGTTGATGGCAATTTCTTCTTCAGATTTGATCCGGGCCAGTTCCGATTTGAGTCGTTCTTCGGCCTGAACCTTTTGAATTTCAGCCTGTTCCCGAGCAATCACGGTTTCGATTTCGCGCTTTTGCTTGGCGGTGGCATCCGCCTGCTGGCGTTCAAGTTCCAGAATTGCCTCAGCGGCTTCAACATCCTGCTTCTTAATCTGTTTTTTGCCATTGTTGGTATATTCGTTGGTTCGAATATGCTCAATCGTGGTCAGTTCGGTGATTTTTCGAATTCCCTGCGCATCGAGGATATTGTGGCTATCGAGCGAGTTGAGTGGTGTTTGTTCCAGATAGTCAATCGCGGCATCTTCGAGGACATAGCCATTCAAATCACGACCAATGACTTCGACAATTCGATCCCGGAATTCATCACGCTTGGTATAGAGATCCACAAAATCCAGTTGTTTCCCGACGGTTTTGAGGGCTTCGGAAAACTTGGCGCTAAAGAGTTCTTCGAGTGTTTTTGGATCCGAAGCCCGCGCACAGCCAATGGACTGAGCAACTTTGACCACGTCGTCACGAGTTTTATTGACCCGCACAAAGAAGGTCACTTTGATGTCAGCCCGGATGTTGTCTCGACAAATCAACCCTTCCTTGCCACGCCGGTCAATTTCAATCGTCTTCACTGAAATATCCATAATTTCCGACTTGTGGAAAATTGGCATGACGATCATCCCAGTGAAGGTCACTTCCGGTTCAGGCCGCATTTTGTTGACGATGAGCGCCTTGCCCTGCTCAACCTTGACATAAAACTTGGCAAAGAGCGTTACGGCGCCGAGGATAATCAATGCCAAAATTCCAACGACGGCAAACACAATAATGGGACTCATTGGGCCTCCTTCTTTTGTCGAGTCCGTCCGGCAGAAGCTTCCGGCCCTGACGAACCTTCAGATGAGTGATATCTTGACGTGCCCGCATCATTCACCACGTTTGCCAGCGCACCATCGAGTGGAGAGATGTGAAACACTTCGTCTTTTGCACAATAATCAATGATGAGGGCCCGCGAACCGCGTGAAAGCTGGTTCTCTTCGGTGCAGCGAACCTGAATGAGAACTCCACCCGAAGCATCAACTTCAGCCTGACCAAACTTTGCATCCACCCGGAGCGTGGTCACAGTACAGAGTTTCCCAATCAGCGAAGTATTTTCCTGCGCCAGATGGGCTTTAAAGAATTTTCGAAACGGACGCAACACGGCCCCGCCCACCAGTCCGGCAATCACCAACGCAGCCAGCCCAATCCCGGTCCCGGAAAACCACCCAGGGATTCCCCACCGGGTGAGGATGTGCGGTATCGGCTGGGCGAGAAGTGACACGGTCCAGGCCAGAAGCAGAAAGACACTGAGTGAAATCGTCAGTGGAATTGTTCCGATCCCCAAAAAATTGAGCAGATCATTCAGAAATTCGTGGCCATCGCCATCTGGACCGTCAATATCTCCGGCATCAACGTCCACGTCCACATCCACATCAACGTCCACGTCAACATCAACGTCAGCATCAACTTCCAGGTCAAGGACATCAATCCCAATGGCTCCAACAATTACAAACAGCCAGTAGAGACAAACCACCGACAAAAGCGCACTGAAGATCACGGTTGGATAGGCCATCACCGCATCCAGAAACTCTGTCATAGATTACCTCTCAGCGTGGGTCACCACGGGTGCTGACGATAACGGGCAAACCGCAAACCACGAATTACAGGAAATGACTCTTTTTTGCTTTTTATTACCAGTTCTATTCAGGTAACAATGTGATACTCACATGTAAACTATCAAATGTTCTGGCCCCAGCCCATAAATATCTATCAACTTATTTTCAATCAGTATGTTACAGCATTGTCTTGTTTGGCTGCCAGTTTCAGGTCTCTTCTATCGCACCTGTTTTTCCTCAATCTAAACGAATGGTTTACCAGATGTTACGAAAGTGTATCATCAACTTCAGATACCAGAATCTCAATTGGGGTAGCAGTTTTTGGTTCCAGCCACTCAGGGTTGGAGGAACCTTCCAGAGTTGGTGGCAACCCAAGTTGCTTCAAAATCTGGTTTTCCAACTCTGCTTTGAGTTCAGTGTTTATCTGAACCCGATCAGCAAACCGAATCGTGACCCTGGGTCGTGGGGTTTGGTCCAAAAAATCCGTGAGGGTTTTCCTCACCAGCCGGAGTTGGTCTGAATCAACGATCAGCCGTCCTTTCTGAATCCTGGCTGTCAATTCAAAAGGATTCTTTGGAACAAAATAAAACCAAATTCCAGGCGATGACTGCCGGACCAGAGCATTACTTTCGAGATTGGCAATAACTGCTCGGCGACTGGCATCCATAACTTCTGACAAGGGAATTGCTTCAACTCGGGCAATGATTTCGATCCGGGTTACCCCTTTCTGATCGGCGACCAGAAAATACTGATCTAACTGGGCATTGATCGTTGTCAGCCCAAGTTTGATGGCTGGCAAGAATTCCCGCGACAACCTTGAAAAATAAACTGGATCCGTCACGGGTAGGAGTTGAGGTTCAACTGGTTTCGGTGTTTTCCCAGGGTCCAATCCACCTTTGCGAACCTGAATCTGATCCAGTTGCAAATCAACTGGTTCACCCAGGGTTCGTTCCAGATCTTGGGTCAAGGTGTCGAGTTCAACCTGGGTAAAGTAGGTTAAGGTTCGAACCGTAGCGTCAATGACCAATCCTCGATCTTTTAACCGGGTGACCGACCAGCCACTGGTCAGCCTGGCCCGAAATTCTTCCTGTTTGAATTTTTCGGTCAGTGCAGCTTCAACCCGTTTTCTGAGCCGTAGCGTTTCTGCCGCGCTCACGAGTGCCGAGGCAAGCGGCACCGCCAGCAAAATCAAAATTGCCAAACAAACCGTGAATCGCATTGAGACTGACCAGTGTGGCCGTTCATCTTTGAACTCAGAAATCCGAAAGGACGCCAGGAAAAATAACAGTGCCGCGCTGATGATGATCGCCGCCAAATTTGTAATAAACAGCGAGGCCGCCCCAAGGGCGATCCGTGGATCCAATTGATAGACTCCAAATCCCACCACACATAATGGAGGCATCACCGCTGTGGCAATGGCAACCCCTGGAATGGTCGTGATTCCCTTTCGAGACACCAGGGTATAGGTCCCAGCACAACCAGAAAAAAAGGCGATTCCCAAATCAAGCAAATTTGGGTTGGTTCGAGCCAGGATTTCAGCCGTTGGTTCTTTGAGAGGAGACACCGCTACGGCAAGAGCTGATATGAAAATTGCAGCCACGACACTCACCAAAATGGTGCGCATGGCGGCTTTTCCCAGTTCCCAATCACCAATCGCCAGGGCTAATCCAGCCGACAGAAATGGACTCATCAGCGGAGAAATAAGCATGGCGCCAATGACAACTGCCGGACTGTTGGCCAGTAATCCCAGGATCGCCACCAGACACGCCAAAACCAGCATCATCAGGTAGGAAGGTCGCATCTGGTAGCTATCCCTGATTTCGGCGTACACCTCGCCACGTTCTGCTTCTGAAATTTCAAAGAACTTAACTGAAAAATGGTACACATGATCAAGCGACTGTGGCGACATATCCCTTGTTACTCCAAAGCTGAAATCCGATTCAGAACCGACTTCTTTGCCGTTTATTAGACCTTATCGGAGATAAAACTGGGTCACTGAAAAAAGGATGGCATCAAGTCAGTACCACCTGCGTGAGCGGGTAGGCTGCCAATGAGAGGAAGCTCTATTTCTGGCAAATGGGTAAATCCGCTACTGGTTATTGAATGTCAGAAAAGATTCGATCTTCTTCAACAACCTGATCCTCAATCCCCAAAAGTTGAACTTCCGTCAGGAATAACCGGGTCAGAAACGGCGGCGCCACCAGTGTGGTCATCACGGCCATAAACACCACAATTCCATACAGCGAAGCCGACAAAACCCCAAGACTGAGACCAATTTGAGCCACGATGATTCCAACTTCGCCACGGGGAACCATTCCCATGCCAACCTGCAGACTGGTCCGCACTCCATTTCCAGGCAATGCTGCCAGCCCACACCCAACCAGCTTGGTCACAATTGCAATCAGCGTCAGGACAATGGCCAGTATCAGAACTGATAGCTGTGAAAAAACCTGAATATTGAGCTGGAGGCCAATCCCAACCAGGAAAAACGGAACCGTGAACTCCATCACCGCCCCCGCTTGCTGGTGGAGGTGGGTTTCTTCAGCCGTTTCAGAGAGCGCCATTCCAGCCAGAAAGGCGCCAATGATTGCGGCCACACCGACCACGGCACCCGCGAGTGAAAGGCCAAGACAGAGGATCATTCCGACGACAAAATAGGTTTCACCAACCTGTAACTGCTCAATTCCAGGTTGGGCTTTGCGCATCAACCGACTTCCAAAAAACAAAACAAACAGGGTAAACCCAATCGAAATCCCAGCCGAAACCGCCAGATCCAGCAACTGGACTTTCCCCTGGGCAAAGCTGCTGACACCACTCAAGACCAGTAAGGCCAAAATGTCGTCAATGACAGCGGCACCAAGAATCATCTGGCTGGCCTGAGCATTGAGAACCTTCATCGCGCCCAGGACCCGCGCCGTGATGCCCACACTGGTGGCAACTAACGCAGCACCAATAAAAGCACTTTCGACCTGAGTGTAGCCAAGCCCCCACATCAGGCCCCAGCCACCTAGAAACGGCAGGATCACGCCGGAAATCGCAATCAACAGCGCCCGCCGGCCAACTTTGAACAGAGAAGTTGGATTGATTTCAAGCCCCACCAGAAACAGGAGCAAAATCACGCCGATCTCAGCCAGCACCTGGGTCACTTCAGTTGGGTGAATCCACCCCAACACACTGGGACCGATGATCACACCGGCCAGGATTTCACCGACCACCGCCGGCTGGTGCAGGCGTTCAAACAGTTCAGCCGCCAGTTTGGCAGCCGTAAAAATAACAAACAGACTGAGCAAGGTTTTGACTTCAGCACCCTGTGAAAACATTGCCAGCACGCCCATCGTCGGTGAACCAGGGATTGCAAGCATTGAGTTGCTCCTTTCTGAACCAGATAAAACTGGCTCGGACTTATCAAAAGAGGGCAATACATAGTGAAAACTAGCAATTTTATAAGTATCACTTATATATTTGACAGCAAAGTTGTAGCAAATTAAACTATGGTCGTCAATCATTTTCGATTTGGATGCCTCTATGACTCACAAACCTGCAGTTGAAGAATCTCCATTCCCTCTTGAATCAACCGTTTCCCGACCTGATTTAATTAAACGAGCGCTAACCACCGAGCTTGGATATCGGATTGTGAGCGCGGTCGTTGAGGAATTCTCTACCAAAGGAATTGCCGGCGCCCGGGTAGCTGAAATTGCCCGGATGGCTGGCACGACGGACCCGGCCTTCTACCGGTATTTCCACGGCTTGCGACAGGCAGCGCTCTTCATTATGAGTGAGTATTATTGGAAACCGCTCAATATTCGGATCAGCCACTATCTACAAGTGACGCGGGACCCGGTTGGATTGTTTGAAGCTGTAGTCCAGGCGTTGATTGGATCTTCAAGCGATGATGCCAGTCGTCCGTGGCTGGCAGAGTCTAAAGTATTTCAAATTGTGGTTGCTCAAATGCGAAATCCCTTTTTGCTGCCAGATTCCCTGGTGGATCGCGAATATCTGGGTTTTCTCGAAAAACTGATTGGAATTTTAACCGCCGGGCAAAACGAAGGGCTGTTTCAGACTGGGGTTCGTCCCGATATCCTGGCGTCACTGCTGGTCACGACCCTGCACGCCATGTTGATGCACAGGATCGTTTGCCCAGAGTCAACTCAGGCAACTGAAGAAGAAATAAAACTGGTCGCAGCCCGGCTGGTTGGCTGGACTGAAAAATCTTTGGGTTGAGGCTGAAGAAATCGGGCTTGGGGCTGAGGGCTGAAGAAATCGGGATGGAGAACTGGTTTTAGTTTATCCCTCATCCTTCATCCCTTGGTTTCATCCCTCATTCCTTCGATTGCCCTGAGCCCCTTGTCTTCAGTCCGTCCGCTTCAGCCCCAGGCCCTGGCTCAGTGATTTTTCTGGTTTCCCTGGCGGGGATAGCGCATAATTAACCTTCCCTTCTCAATTTTTCCTATGAGGTTCTTCTATGGCATATTTGATGTACTTTTTGCTTTTTGTGTATGGCGTGGTCGGCGTGGGAACGATGCTCTATGTTCTCAATATCGGTCGCAACAAAATGGCAACCGCTTTGCTTGCAGGTGCCTTCTGGCCATTGTTTTGGATCACCGGCATTGATGAGCAAAACAAACGAATGACCGGAAGTAATCGTCAGTTTCCAAGATAAAAACCTCTCTTTTCTCTGGATATCCATACTGCTATGGCCAATCACCTTGCCAATCTTGGTGTTTCGGTTCTCTGTTTCTGCCTGTTTTATTCCCTTGGAACCATCTGCCGAAGAAAGATTTTCAGCCAGGATGACCGACTTTTTTTTCTTCCCTTTGACATAGGCTGTGGCGCCATTCTGGTCTCACTGGTGATGTTTGGGTTAGGGATCTTGCACCTCTTCACCCCAGTGGTGGGGAAGATCTGGCTTGGTTTCAGTATCGTCTCGTTGTTGAACCCAATGCTATGGAAAACCGTCTGGACAGGAATTACCAGGCTGAAAGAAGTCCCAAAAGCAGCGTTCCCTTTCATTGGGCTCTCTGGATTCCTCTTTGGGCTGGCAATCATTTGCGCCTTGGGCCCGCCAGGCATGAAAGACGATCTGATTTATCACCTCTATTTGCCCAAAACTTATCTTCAGCACCAGGGGTTGATCGAAATCCCAGGCAATATTTTTTCATACTTCCCATTGTGCGGAGAAATGATTTATCTGTCTGGTATGATGGCGTATAGCGACCGAATCCCGGCGCTATTACATTGTGGATTCGGCGGATGTTTATTCCTGGCTACTTATTTTTTTGCCAGACAAACTGGCATATCACCCCTGGGAAGTTGGGTGGGAGTGGCGGTTCTGGCAACCACTTCGGTCATTTGGAAAGAACTAGGAACAGCCTATGTGGATGTCCTTCTGGCCTTCTTTGTTTTACTTGGGCTCCTGGCGTTGTTTGAGTGGGAAGCCACTCGCCACACCCGGTGGTTGAGTCTGGTTGGGCTATTTCTTGGGGCCGCTTTTTCAGTCAAACTTTCAGCTCTGATTTTTATTCCACTCTTCTTTCTGGTGTTTTTATTTCTCCTCCGGAATATTGCCGATCAGACTGGGACTGAAATCTCTGGCCAGGAAGTAGTGCAGGCGGTGGGAACCGTTGGTGTCATGGCCGCAGTTGTGATGATCCCCTGGATGGCTCGAAGCACCTATCTTACCAACAACCCGGTTTTTCCCTTTTTATGGGGGCTGTTTCCAACCCAAAGCACCGGCTGGGATGCCCAGCGGTCAGTCGATTTATCAGCTTACCTGTCCCAAATGTATGGGAACTATCCCAAAACTCTGATTGATTATCTGGCCTTACCCTTTCAGATTTCTCTCTTTGGCGAATATGAAAATTCTCAGCGATATGATGCCGTTGTTGGGGTATTCTACCTGTTGTTTTTTCCGGCGGTGTTTACGATAAAGCTCTGGGCCAACCGCGTTCGAGTATTATTAATTTTTGCTGGCGGATACTGGGGATACTGGATGTTGACAAGTCAGCAGGGACGGTTTTTGATCCCGCTGTTTCCAGTCCTGGCGGCGCTGATTGTCTATGGCTATGAGCGCTGGAAATTATCACTGATCGAACCGCGGCACCCAAAGCTGGCGGATACGGTGTTTCTGATTGCTTGCAGTACTATTTTTTTATGGAATTCGGCCCAAATTAGTCAACTTTTTCACAAACTGGAAGCCTGGCCGCTCCTGACTGGACAAATCCAATCAGCCGATTTTTTGCGGTCAAAGTTTCCGGAATATGTCTTGTTTGAATACATCAATCGTGAACTACCACCTACGGCAAAAGTGTTCCTGGTCTATACTGGAAACCGAAATTACTACCTCGAACGCCCGTTCCTGACGGCCTATGTGTTTGAAGATTTTACCTTTATCCAACTGGTTTTAACTTCAGCCACGGCTGATGAAATAGCAGTGAAACTGCGCCAGCAGGGGGTGACTCATGTATTGATCAACCCTCGATTTCTCGTTGATCCAACTCTCAATCCGTTTCAAACTTCGGCTGAACAACAACGAACAAAAGATTTTTTGACCAAATCGTGTCAAGCCATACAATCTGCCAACGGGCTAACTTTACTCAAACTCAAAGAGTAAACCCATCAGGGTAGGGATCAAAATCTTTCGTCTAAAGACGATACTCTAAACCTTTTTCTGAAATGCTCTATTTGCTAACCAGAGATTATCATTTCAAAGCAGCATTGTGATTTAGATGATTATACAGGCCCTGTTTGACTGACATCGTTCCAGGAAAGATCAAACGTCACAAGGTACTTCCACAACCGGTCGGCGTCATTGGCATTCTTTTTTTCAAGGCGCGAATGGGCAAAGAGTTCCGGCCAGCTTCGGAAATGGATCTGGCTTCACGACATACACCCAAAAAGTTTAGCCGCTCAGGCAAAGGTTTATGAATCCAGTGACATTTTTCCCCTCGGAGCTACGCGTTTATTAAAAGAAAGATACATTTTGTTTCACCACTACCTTGTGTGTATTGCCAGTGTTTGTGAAGGTTCGCCAGCACAAGGTGGGGGTTATACGTGTGGAGGATTTTGTGAAGCACAAGACTTTTTTGAGACGCTCTCTTCTTGCCATCACTCTGATTTGTTTAGGGTTTGAGGCGAACTATTTATTTTCACCTACCTATCAAACAACAGCAGCCAAAGCCAACTCGATCCAAATCAAACAAAGCAAACCTGTCGTCAACGAAGGAAACCAGATAGTGTTAACTGCGATTGACCCGAATGGACAGCAACTTGAGGCGGTTCGGTGGAAATCTGGGAGTCCTGACATTGTCCAGGTTGATGAGATAACCGGCGTCGTCAAGGGCCTGAAGCGAGGCTTTGCCACGGTGACCGCGGTGAAAGGATCTGAAAGTGCCTCAGTTTTTGTTGTGGTCACCCGGGTTCAATATGGCAAGGCCAATGCGATTCCAGGCGAAACCAAACTTGATCAGAACGGTCAAATGTACATTAGCAACCCACTTCAGAACGTCATATTAAAAGCCCCTCAGGTTTTGACATCACAGGCTGAAATTTTTGCAGGCAAAGCTGGCGTTCGAGGATTTCAAAATGGAGAAGTATCACAATCGTTATTCTCTGGTCCAACCGCCATTGGCCTTGATACACGGCCAGGCGGCGGGATTTTTATTGCGGATACCCTCAATCATAGCCTTCGAAAAATCAATTATCGAAATGAAGTTGAAACTGTGATTGGAACGGGGAACCCTGGTATCAGCCAATTTGATTCGAATGGGTTGGTTTCTTTTGACCAGGTTCAACTCAATAGCCCAAGAGGTGCGACCTGTGACCGTGGGGGAAATTCTTTTCTTGCTGATACTGACAACCATGCCATCTATTATGTGGATTATTCAAAACAAATGGTGTCACTTCTGGCTGGAACTCCCGGTGAACAAGGTCACACTGATGGCGCTGGGAACGAAGCCAGATTTTCACGACCAGCCGGATTGGCGCTCAGTCCAGACGGGAAAGTGCTGGCGGTTGCCGATCAGGACAATCAACGCATCCGATTTCTGGAATTGACTCGCCTCTCCGCCAGCAAATTAACCTGCCAGGTTTCAACGGCTGGCACCACCG
>CAZXCE010000199.1:0-13100 GCA_964639175.1 uncultured Clostridia bacterium | reverse complement strand
CCCATCCCTCACCCCTTTCGAAAACCCCGAACCCTTCCCTAAAACACGACCGACTCCTGATACTCACCAAACACGGTCCGCAACCGATCTGAAATTTCCCCAACGGTGCAATAACATTCAACCGCATTCAGGATATGCGGCATGACGTTCTCACTCCCCCGGGCAGAGGTTTCGACGGCATCCAGAGCCGCGGCTGCCTTGACGGCATCCCGCCGGGCTCGAACTGCCTGGACTCGTTCAACCTGGGCTTTTTCCAGTTCTGGATCAATATGGAGAATCGGAATCGAAGTCTCTTCATCCATGTGGAATTTGTTCACGCCAACCACGACCTGCCGGTTTTCTTCAACAGCCCGCTGATATTCAAAGGCCGCCTGTTGAATTTCACGTTGTGGAAAGCCTTTTTCAATCGCGGTCAACATCCCACCCATTTCATCAATGCGTACAATGTAGCCCCTGGCGCGCGCTTCGAGTTCATCCGTTAAATGCTCAATCAAATAGGAGCCACCAAGCGGGTCAGAGACATCAACCGCGCCTGATTCATAGGCAATCACTTGCTGGGTTCGTAAAGCCACGCGGGCCGCATCCTGGGTCGGGAGCCCCAACGCCTCGTCTTTAGAGTTGGTATGCAGTGATTGCGTACCGCCCAATACAGCCGCCAGTGCCTGAATGGTGGTCCGCACAACATTGACTTCGGGTTGCTGAGCGGTCAGCGAGCTTCCGGCGGTTTGGGTATGAAAGCGGAGCATCATGGACTTGGGATTTTTCGCTCCAAATCGTTCACGCATAATCTGGGCCCACATCCGTCGGGCAGCCCGGAATTTTGCGACTTCTTCAAGTAAGTTACTGTGAGCATTGAAGAAAAATGACAGGCGCGGTGCAAATTGATCAACATCCAGGCCCGCATCAAGGGCCGCCTGCACATAGCAGATTCCATCAGCCAGTGTAAACGCAATTTCCTGGGCTGCTGTACACCCGGCTTCCCGGATATGATACCCCGAGATTGAAATCGTGTTCCAGTTGGGGACTTCAGCCGAACAATAGGCAAACAAATCGGTAATCAACCTCAGCGATGGGCGTGGAGGGTAAATATAAGTTCCGCGCGCCATATATTCTTTGAGAATGTCATTTTGAACTGTCCCGTTGAGCTGATCGGGCCGCACACCTTGCTTTCTCCCAACTGCGATATAGAGTGACAACAAAATTGGGGCTGTGGCATTGATGGTCATTGAGGTTGAAACGCGATCGAGCGGAATTTTATCAAATAAAACTTCCATGTCTTCCAACGAATCAATGGCCACCCCAACCTTTCCAACCTCGCCCAGGGCCAGCGGGTTATCTGAGTCCAATCCAATCTGTGTTGGCAAATCGAAAGCAACTGAAAGACCAGTTGTGCCCTGTTCCAGCAAATAGCGATAGCGCCGGTTTGACTCGGCAGCCGTGGCAAAGCCGGCATACTGGCGCATGGTCCAGAGCTTACTCCGGTACATTTGGGCAAAAATCCCACGAGTGTACGGATATGATCCAGGAACTTCAACCGGGGCCCCTTCGGGTCGGTCAGCCTGACTGTAATATGAATTGAGTTCAATTCCCGAACTGGTGGTTCGGGTGGTGGTCGCTTTGTTTTTTTGTGAGGTGTCAGATTGAGACGATTGCAATGTTGACATACCGGTCACTTCATCCTTGGAAAATTAAGTCTGAATTTGGGTCACGAGTGAAACAGCGTTGAACCAGGAGGGGAAATTCTCGCACCTTTGGCTGATTTTCTCAGCGCTGTGTCAAAGATGCAATTGGTGAACCAGGATTGGTTCACTGACGTTCCGGGCAAGATTCCAGGTACAACCTCATCTCCCTGGAAATCTTCATTTTTTTCACCAGAAGAGTGGAAAAAGGGTGTTTTCAAGAAAAAAAACTTGCAGAATTTACACCGGGTCCAGTAGAAAAAACAGGCTTACATTTTGGCTTTCCTGTTTTTTTCACTCACTTCCAAACCCAAGACGAATTGCTTCACACATTGAAAAGACACTCCTCTTTGCTGGGACCGGGTCCAGGCTCACAGATGTGGGTGCCCTTGACTGTTACTTCCTGCGGTTCTGCTCGCATGTGCTTGAATCGTTGCCGGCCAAATTTTACTTTTTTCAAGTCTTTCTTCTTTTATGTTGTCAAAATTTGAACGAACCCCCTATGGCTGGCCTTATTTATTGTTTATCTGGCTTTTTGGAGTTTTGAGTCTGTGGCTGGTATACCAGTTATCCCTGGGACAAGGATATTCCTTTCAGGCTGTAAACACCCAAAAAGTACTACACTCGGCTGTTTTTCTGCTGTTGTTGATGGTGTGTGTATTTTTACGCTATCGCCCGACTCGATCTGGTGCCCTGTCATCTGAAGATGCCCTCAATGTCTGTGTGATTCTGGTTTTTGATCCAGGTACAGCCATTGTCATCATGGCCCTGGCTGCAATTTTGAACACCCTCAGCCAACTGGCCAATCGAACCGTGCGGGAAGTCGAGTATGGCCCCTGGTATGCCAACCTTGGAGAAGTTTTATTTCAAGGGGGGTTGATGGCTTTTGTGACCCTCACGGGAAGTTCTGTCTATCGAGTTTTAAACTCGGGTGACTGGATTCCATTCACCACACTCGAACCCCGCCAGACAGCCAGCATCCCGTTTGTCTATGCCTCAATTGGTTTGATTCGGTGGAATTTGATGTTTGTCCATGCCTGGACGCGCGGAACGACACTGCTTGAATACAATCGCAATCTTCGCGAACTCCGGTCGTTTGTGGTGTTGTTAACGGAAATTTCAAACGGCCTCCTCGGCGTCGTCATGGCAGTGGTGTACTTCCTTGATTTTAAAGTTTTTTGTGCGCTTGGTGTCGTTTTGGTCTCACTGGTGGCACTGCTCAGTAAACAGGCCAGAGTGACCACTGAACTCCAATCAACAGTGCTTGAATTAAAGATTCTAGCCAGTTTGGGCAAAGCCTTGAGTAATGCCACGCAAACTCGCAAAGAACTCTTAAAAGCACTCTATGAACATGGGAAGGAGCTGTTTGGGGCGGACTCGTTTGCGATTTACTTGTTTCCCGAACATCACACCTCAACTGACCAGAACCACCTCCAATTAGAGGGAGTAAACTATCGAATGCCTCGCCTTCATCGGCGGCAAACCGACCAATCCGGAACTGGAAAATTACGCCGGGATGCCATTGGTGGCGAAACCAAAACCCCACCGGGAGGCACCGAAGTTTCAACTGGCAAAACGGGTGAATTACTCAATAGCGGTCGCTGGAGCCGCCAGGAACAAACTCCAGGTGAAGAAATTCCGCCTGAAGAAAATGCAATTGGTCTGGCGGAGTGGTGTGTCAAACGTGCCCGACCACTTCGATTGGAAGACATTACCAAAGAAGCGAATGCCTATGGCTATAGCTGGCTGATCCGTCAACTTCCCTACCGCTCCTGGTTGGGGGTTCCATTAGAGTTGAAAGACCGTCCACTTGGTGTGATCAGTGTCGCCAGTGAGTCACGGGCGGCATTTACCGAACAACACCAGGCCCTGCTCCAAACCCTGGGCCAGCAAGTGGTCAGTGCTCTTGAAAATGCCCGGTTGTTTGAATTAGCGACCATTGATGGATTGACTGGCCTGATCAATCCACGATACCTGCGACAAAAACTGGCTGAACAATTTGAACAGGCCAAACGGACGCATAAACCCTTGAGCGTGGTCATGATTGACCTGGACCACTTCAAAAAAATCAATGACACCTATGGTCACGAAGTTGGAAATGATGTTTTACGATATCTGGCAGCACTGGTGAAAAGCCGATTACGCGATTCTGATATTCCTGCCCGATATGGGGGCGAGGAATTTACGGTTTTATTGCCGAATACACCGGCTGATCCGTCCAGAGATGTGGCCGAACGGCTTCGAATTGCAATTGAAAGTGCCCCCGCACCGACCTCGGCTGGGCCAATCAAAATCACAGCCAGTATTGGAGTGGCCAATTATCCAGCACTCAATGTTGCCGATCAGGATGAACTGGTGACAGCCGCCGATAAAGCCCTCTATGCCTCGAAACAAAACGGGCGCAACCGGATCACAGATGCCAGATTCCTGACTTAACCTTTCTTAATGGGCTTTGATTGAGGCTCATCCATGAGCAAAGTTGCTGCAAATACTGATCCTAGAAAAAGAATTTTCTTGTTTTTATGTTTTTATCCTGTTTTTTGATAGATTTTTCTCGCTTTCATTTGCAGATGCCCGTATAATGTCCGCACGTTTTGAGGGTTGTTTCATCCTCCTGTAAACAATCTGAACCTTCAACCGTCAAAGTTCCCACTGCTTGTTGTCGGTTGATTACCCAAAACTCAAACCATCCCAAGCTCCATCATCAGTAAGCTTTGCATGCGGCCTATTTAGTAATCTATTGATCAATGCCCAAACCACCATCGGTGGCTGCATCTATCTCAATGTGCATTTTTTGAGTTTTCACCGCATCAGACGAGCCATTCTGGAGACAGCCTTCTGTTTTCCATCTGGGAACAACGTAATCCCATCATCGGTGCTCGTTGTCTGGATTCAATCATTCTCAATAATTCTGTGACTGTACATCCGTTGGGCTTCTCGTTCGATCTGAACTGGACAGTACGTCAGGTTCGGAAAACGCTGAGGTTTGACTCAACCCTTTTGTGTTCTCCAAAGCGATAGTGCAGGAAAATCAGGCCCGACCAGTCACTGAGTTGCGATGCCTCCTGGCATCCTGATGGTGATGCTTTACACCTTGCTCAAAAACCTGAATTTGCCGCAGGCCAATCCGAATCCTCAGGAGAAAATCCAGCATGAATCGAGCAACACTGTTGCTGTATTGCTATCGTTGTCACGCTCCAATGCAGCCTGATGCCCAGAACTGTGATTATTGCGGTGCGGTGCGCCCCAGATCGAAACAAGAAAATCGAAATGAACCCCGCAAAATCTTGCTTGCTGATCAATTCCAAAACCGGTCTCTTTCCCGGTGGACCAAAAACCTGGGACAGTGGGATACCCGGGATCAAAAACTCATTGGTCGAGGCGGAACCCATTATTATGGGCTCACCCACTCCTACAGTTTTGATTCCCGGAAGGAATACACGTTTCGAATCCAGGGGCAATCACGCGGAGCAACCGGTTGCTTTGGTTTTGTCAGTCCTGGGTTGGATTATGGGATTTTCCTGTACTTTCACGGCGATGGTCACTTTGATAAGCACATGGAATGCCGGTTTTGGCGCGGTGGGGACACCTATGACTTCATTACGCCACGCCATGAAGTCAACATGTCATTTTCTGGGGAACATCGGTATGCCTTTGGCATCCGTCAGGGCAGCATTCGGGTCACGGTTGATAACCGATATATTGAAACGATTGATGCGAGCCAGTTAATGACGGGTCGGTATTTGTTTAGTCTGAGTAATTACAATCCGCCAGGAACTCAGCGGGTGGCAGAACACACCTATTCGAAGTTTCAAGTGACGGTTCCTTAAAAACCTGGGGCCTGGGGCTGAGGGCTGAAGAAAACGGGCTGAGGGCTTGGGGTTGAAGACTCGCAAGCTCAGGGCAAAGGAAGGGATGAGGGATGAAAAAACACCAGTTCTTCAACCCAATATCTTCAGCCCTCAGCCCCAAGCCCCTGGTTTTCAGCCCCATCAGGGTTTCCACCGCAGCACCGGGTTGCGTGCAGCACCAACTTCATCCAGCCGGCCAAGGCGGGCGTGATGCGGCGCGGTTTTTACCAACTCTGGATTCTCTTCACATTCAGCCGAGATTGATTTCATCGCATCAATAAACAAATCCAGTTCTTCCCGACTTTCACTTTCCGTTGGCTCAATCATAATTGCGCCCGGAGCAATCAATGGAAATGACATGGTGGGAGGATGAAACCCATAGTCAATCAATCGCTTGGCAATATCGGCGTTTTTGACACCTGTCGGCTGCTGTCGTTTGTCAGAAAACACAACTTCGTGCAGCATTGGCCCGTCAAATGCCAGATCATAGGTATCGCGCAGGTGGTGAGCGACATAATTGGCATTGAGCACTGCGGTTTCAGTGGCAGATTTTAACCCGTCGGGTCCCAGCGCCCGGATATAAGCCAGGGCCCGCACCATCATTCCAAAATTCCCCCAAAAGGCTTTTACTTTGCCGATTGATTGAGGTCGCTCCCAGTCAAACTCGACCTCTCCGGCTTCTGTTCGCCGAAGCGTTGGGAATGGCAAAAATGGTTCTAATTCCTTTACCACCAGCACCGGTCCACATCCAGGCCCACCACCACCGTGCGGCGTCGAGAAGGTTTTGTGCAGGTTGAGGTGCATCACATCAACCCCCATATCACCAGGTCGAGTCACGCCACACATGGCATTCATGTTGGCGCCGTCCATATAGACAAAGCCACCTCGGGAATGAACCAGATGGGCAATCTTCTCGATATTTTCTTCAAATAACCCAAGTGTATTCGGGTTGGTCAACATAATGGCCGCAACCGAGTCGTCCATTTTCTTTTCTAAAACATCGAGATCGGTTAACCCACGGGCATTGGAAGCAATCGTTTCAACACTGTAACCACACATCACCGCACTCGCCGGATTGGTGCCGTGGGCTGAGTCCGGAATCAAAACCCGCTTTCGGCGGTTGCCTCGGGCTTCGAGCGCGGCACGTACCATCATAATTCCGGTGAGTTCACCATGAGCCCCGGCTGCAGGTTGAAGCGAAATGGTGTCCATCCCGGTAATTTCGCAGAGTTCATCTTCTAACTTCTTGATTAACTGAAGATTCCCTTTCACCAGTGCTTCTGGCGCCAGCGGATGGGTAATGGCAAACCCCGGTAATCGAGCCGCCCATTCATTGATTTTGGGATTGTACTTCATGGTACATGACCCAAGCGGGAACATGCCGGTGTCTGTTCCATAATTCCAGGTTGACAACCGGGTGTAGTGACGAACCACCTCGGGCTCGGTCAATTCCGGCATCCCTTCCAAATCATCCTGGCGAAGAAAATCGGAAGAAATCAACTGGTCAATTGGGGTTTCGGGTACATCCGAGGGAGGTAATACATACGCCCGACTTCCAGACCGTGATATTTCAAACAACAAACCTTCATTTTGACTGATATGGGTTCTTACTTTTTTGATTCGTTGACGCGTTGCCTGATCTGCCATGCCATACCTCTTTTAAGAGTGAGTTGTGAGTAGCAAAATAAAGCGAGAAGTGAAAAGCAAGTTGCGAGATAGTCAGGAAAAGACTGGATAGCAAAGAAGAGCGAGTTGTGAGCGGCAAAGAATTGCAGACGAATTCAGGAGGGTGTCAATACCTTGTGATTGTACATTGGATTGACGACTCGCTACTCACAACTCGCGTTTCGACTCGACTTACTCACCTGGCTATTGCCCAAACCGACGGGGGGTGCGCTGACTGCTTTCAAGCCAGACTTTGCGTGATTTTTCAGCCAGCAACCGGGCATTCGGGAGTTCTTCAATTGCTCGAACCATCTGAGTGTCAGAGGCAATCACGATTTCATCAGCCACTTCGCTGCCATAAGCGGCAGTGACGACTTCACGACGCAACTGCTGGCGAATATAGTCTTCGTTTTCGGTCACCATGGCAGTGGTAATGCCTCCGGTTTCCTTCGAATTCTCGCGGACAAATTTTAGAAATTGCTGATAGAGCGCATCGGTCACGACAAATTCAGAATTGTTCAAGGTATGACCAAACGTGAGATCATTGACTCGATATTCAGTAATTCCTGGAATCTGGCCCGTCACCAGGAGCCGCCCAAAAAGGAAGGTTGCATCCAGCAATCGGACCTGAATCGCCGTCAGAAGTTGTGGTGGGATTTTGACATCCGGCTCAATTCCAAATCCGCCCTTCACGATTCGGCGGGTGTCGGTTTCAAATTGATTGTCTTTCGAGTCATTTGGCCGGGCTCCCGTGCCGAGAATTCCCTGCTTTTGATATTCGTACCGGGACAGCATTGAGTAATCGCGCTGGATCAACCGTCCGCTGGGTGTGTAGTATTTGGCCGTCGTCAAAGTCAGGCCATAACCATTTGAAAGCTGGAAGATCGTTTGAACCAGCCCTTTGCCAAAGCTGTTTTCCCCAGCGATGATGCCCCGGTCGTGATCCTGGATGGCACCGGCGACAATCTCTGACGCGCTGGCTGAACCATTATTCACCATCACCACCAGGCTCGACGTATCCGGTTCAGCATTTGACGCATTATAATCGCGAAACATTCCACTGCTGGTCCGCCCTTTGTAGGACAGGATTTTTTGTCCGCGATTGAGAAACTGATTGGCAACTGAAATAGCTTCGTCCAGTAGCCCACCTGGATTGCCCCGCAAATCTAAAATGATTGATTTGGCACCCTGGGCTTTTAATTTCTTGAGCGCAGCGTCCACTTCATCACCCGTGGTTGATTGGAATTCACGACGTAGACCAATATACCCAACTTCAGGGCGGATCATAAAACAATTGGTCATCGATGGCAGGTTGACTGAATTGCGAACAACTCGAAATGTGATTGGCGTCTCAACCCCAGGACGCTTCACGGTAACCTGCACTGCCGTTCCCTGTAGCCCACGCAAATTGTCGCGGACCCGATCTGAAGTCCAACCGTCAGTGGGTTGCCCATCAATGGCAATGATTTGATCGCCATACCTGAGGCCAGCCAGGAAAGCTGGTGTATTGTCAAATGGGGATACAATATAAACTTTCCCGTTATGCGGGGCGATGGTGGCCCCAACCCCGGAATAAACACTGGCCTGACGCGTTCGAAATTCGAGAAATTCCTCGCGAGTCCAGAAATGAGAGTGAGGATCAAGCACTCCCAGCATTCCATCAACTGAGCTTTCGTTCACGCGATTGTAATCAAGGTCTCCGGCGTAGTGATCTTCAATCGTTGTCAGCGCCTCCACAACCGATGAGGTGATTCGCCGTTCCGCTGATTCATCCAAACTGGTCGCCAGTTGGGGTGTGGCAGCAAAAGAAATCGTGTTTAAACTAATGGCCCCGGCCAGTCCGAGGGAAAAAAGGGCGAGTCGAAAAGACGGAACATTCCGGTGTTGCTTAAGCATAGATCCATATCCTTCTTGCGGTATGTCTGATCAAATCTGGTTCGGTGGGCTTTGCGGGCAAGGTGTACCCGTGCGACGGTTGTGGTGTGATTGCCCTTGACCGAAACAGGTTGCAGTGTAGTACACCTTCAACGCATTTGCCTAGCAATGGGTCCAAAAAGAACACCAGTCAGTACCACCTGCGTGAGTGGGTGAGGGTTAAGTATGAAAAGGGCCCACCCGCTCACGCAGGTGGTACAGACCAGGATTCGGTGCTTCAGGCGCGGGTAATGCCTTGAATCGGGGGAACTTCACCCGTTTTTAACCGGCTGGGAATGCGGGCAGCAGTGGATATATTGGCCGGTTCAGGGGTTAATTCCGGCTCTGGACTGAATTCAACTTCAATGGGTTCGATGTGTTCAGTCTCATCAGAAGTCATCAGGCACAGGCCGACTTCTTCAGAGTCAGCACAGGCACTATTAAAGCCTGGGTAGACAACCCGATGGTGATAGATATTGCACAATGTTCTGACCAGTTGCTCCCGAACCAGGGTTATTTCCCGCATGGTCATTAAACATTCGTCCAACTGGCCATCAGCAATGATATCATCCAGAATCCGCTTTACAATTTGCCCAATGTTTTCGGGTGTGGGTTCGTCAAGTGATCGGGCTGCGGCTTCGGCGCTGTCAGCCATCATAACAATAGCTGCTTCTTTGGTTTGGGGTTTGGGACCGGGATAGCGGTAATCGGTTTCATCGACTGATTCGCCGCGCGTCGCCGCCCGTTCTGATGCTTTATTGAAAAAGTAATGCAGTTTGCGGGTGCCATGATGCTGGGGAATTAAATCAATAATCTCTTTTGGCAGGTTGGCCTCACGGGCCATAATAATTCCTTTGCGGACATGGCCGGTGATCACACTGGCACTTCGACGGGGCTCCATTTTGTCGTGGGGATTGGGACCTCCGCCCTGGTTTTCAATAAACATTTCTGGGGCCAATAATTTCCCGATATCGTGGTAATAGCACCCGATGCGAACCAGTAAGGCATTGGCTCCAATGGCCTCGGCGGCTTCCTGGGCCAGGCTGCTGACCATGACCGAATGCTGCTGAGTTCCTGGCGCCCGCATGGCCAGTTCACGCAAGAGCGGCAAATCAGCGTTTGAGAGTTCAAGCAATTTGACATCCGTCAGAATGCCAAACATGGACTCGCAGACCGGCACGGCAAAACTGGCAAAAGCGGCGGTGATCAATCCGCTGGCAATCCCGCACAACAGCATTGTCAGGAGTGTGTTGTTGAGCATGGTACTGCTCCCGGCAATACAGATGACAGCCCCGACCGCAAATAAATTGATCCCCCCAACAAAAACACCTGCCCGGATAATGGTATTTCGCTGGCGATACTGGCCAACGCTATATGCGGCGGCACTTCCACTTAAAATGGCAAAAACGCATAACTCCATGCTCCCCCCTGTCATCACCCCGGCCAGAAGGCCCACCACCAGGGTACAGAGCAAGGCCAGGTTTTCATCGAGGAGCAAGGCGACAATCAAGGTCGCAGCGGCATACGGAATTGCAAATTCATAGAGCGACAGGTCAGTTGACATCCCCGCTGTACCGCCAAATTTCCGGCTGATGTTGATCCCCAGCCAGATGAGCATGGTTTGGGCGACCAGGGTCACACAAATCAACGCAAACGCACGATCTGTCGGCAACGGAAGGTCAGAGCGGGCATGCGCCGTAAATTTATAGAGCGCAAATAATAAAATGGTGATAATCCCAAATAAGCCGATAAACCGCCGCAAGGGGTGATGGTATTGTTGCTTCTGACTGAGATGGGAAACCACTGCCTGAATATGAGGGGTTACCGGGTCGCCAGCCCGGGCAATAATCTGATTGCGACGATAGGCTGTGCTGACATCAGGGATTGACTGGACTGCTTTTTTACGCATTCCCTCAGTCAGCGCCTCACTGTATCTGAGATTTGGCTGGAGCAGCCCTTGCAAGAGCTTTAAATAGACTTCTTTTCCTGTGGAGGAGAGGCTTCGTAATGAATCAACCCCTTCTTTCACCTGATTGAGGGCTGCCGAAACTGAAACCGCGTTGCGGCCTCGGATCTCATGCTGGGTTTGGGTGATTTTATCCTGGTACATCAACCGCCGGGGCTGGGCCTTTGCCATATCGGTGTCCGGATAAATAAAATCTTTCATCGCCATTGAAAGCAACTGATTGAGTTCTTTTTCAATGTCGTCACTAAACCCTTGCCCCACCAGATATTCAAGCACTTGCGGATCCGAACTCAACGTAAACGGAGTCGGGGTTTCAGCCGCCAGTTTTTTGGCAAACGCATTGAATTTGGGAGAAGACGCCAGTGCCGGAGTCAGGTCGGCCTCACCCAGTTCGACCTTTAACCGGTCAAACAATGTCATCCGGTCTTTATCAAAGGCACTGATAATTCGACTTCGAATTTGATTTTTCAACAGCGGATCATATTCAAACACCGGTGGCACCTGGCTGATGGCTTCAGCCTGACGCTCGGCGGTGGAAAGTTGATCAACCAGAACAAAATCTTCTGGGGCAATCAAATCGCTGCGCACAATTCCGCCGCTAATTTTGCTTTCAATGGAGAAAAATGAATATCCCGAGGTCAGGGTAGTAATCAGAGTCACCGTCAGCAGGAGGCCGACAATTTTTGCAGGTCGCGTCCCGAGATACTCACTCAGAGAGGACCACCGGCGTTTGAGCCGCCGCTGAAAAAATTGAAATCGCTCGCTCAAGAGTCGAGGAGAATCAGAACCAGACTGTTTCATAACTACTCCTCCACAACATACTCCGAACTAAAGACCGGAACCAAGCTGAACTTGCCGGATTCTGCCAGCCGATGATCAATCTCATCGAGTAAAGGTGACAGGGTCTCAGGACGAACTGCCGAAATGGCCAGGGCCTGGTTGGTCACACACAGGTTTTCAACCTGCTGGGCATCAACCAGATCACACTTGTTAAAGACCAGGATCCGGGGAATTTTATGTAACTTGAGTTCGGCCAAAATGCGCTCCACAGCCTCAATCCGATGGGCAAAATCAGGCATATGACAATCCACCAGATGAATCAGCAATTCAGAGTCTTCGAGTTCCTCAAGGGTCGCCTTGAACGCAGCAATCAAGGTTTCCGGCAAATCCCGGATAAATCCCACGGTATCGTTGATAATAATTTCACGTTCCCGAGGCAGACGCAGTCGCCGACTGGTTGGATCAAGTGTGGCAAACATTCGGCTTTCAGCCAGCACTTCGCTCGAAGTCAAAGTATTTAGAAGCGTAGATTTACCAGCATTTGTATAGCCAACGATAGAAACAACCGGCAAGCCACGGCGCGACCGCTTGGCCCGCCGCGCCTCACGAATCCGGCGCACGTCTTCCAATTGACGTTCTAACGCTGTGATTCGGTCACGAGCCCGCCGCCGATCTACTTCAAGCTTGGTTTCCCCTGGTCCACGACCACCAATCCCGCCCTCCAGTCGTGACATATCCGCCCCTTTTCCGGTTAAGCGGGGCAGCAGATACTTGAGCTGGGCCAGTTCAACCTGGATCTTCCCTTCCCGGCTCTGGGCCCGCTGGGCAAAGATGTCAAGGATTAACTGGGTTCGGTCAATGACCTTTAAGTCGGTGGCAGCTTCAATTGATCGAACCTGAGATGGAGATAAATCCTGATCAAAAATGATCATATCTGCCGATTGACGGAGGCTGCGAATGATGAGTTCCTGCAGCTTCCCTTTTCCAAGGACGGTTCGAGGATCAAGTTGCTGGCGTTTTTGAAGGATCATATCCACCACCACCAGCCCACTCGACACGGCCAGTTCGTGAAGTTCTTCGATTGATTCCTGGGCTTGAATCAAACTTTGAGTGGTCACAGTAACCAGAATAGCCCGATCCCGCCGATCCTTGGCACTCCGTCGCCCAGCCGTACGGGCAAACTCAGCTTCAAGCTGTTCGATCAACTCAAGAAAATCAACTGATAATTGACTGGGTGGCGTTTTG
>CAZXCE010000198.1:0-13177 GCA_964639175.1 uncultured Clostridia bacterium | reverse complement strand
CAAACCCTGAACCCTGATCGAAAAGGTCAATCCAATGCTGAAGGTTTTAGTTGTAGATGATAACCCAATGATGCGGCGGCTCTTGATCAATTTACTCTCTGAATTTGATCCGGTTGTCCACGAATGTGGCGATGGGATCGGGGCTTTGGTTGCTTATCAGAAGATTCATCCTGATCTGGTATTGATGGATATTGAGATGCCGCTTCAGGACGGATTGACCAGCACACGCCAGATTCTGGACTTTGACCCAAAGGCTGTGGTGGTGATCGTAACCAAGTACCGTGACGAACGGATTCGGGAAAAAGCACGTCAGGCAGGCGCCTGTAACCTGTTGGAAAAAGAAAATTTACTCAGGTTGACTGAAGTTGTCCGCTTTACCCTGGGTCTTACTCACAACCTCAACCCTGGCTCCTGAAAAAATCTAAAAAATGAAGGGTGAGTGAAATCATTTCGGTTTTGCGCATGTGGCAAAACAAGGGGAATTCAAAGCTATCGGACTTTGTCATTTGTCACCTTGTCATTTGTCACCTTGTCAATTTCCTGGAGGTCCCATGAGTGTATCGTCACGCCACTCTGCCCGGTTTCGTTCGTTTGGATTGTTTTTCCTGCTTGCCCTTCCATCGCTATCGTTTGGTCTTTTGACTTCACTGACTTCAAAGTCAGCGGGGCCAGCGCACCATCCGTCTCAGATTCAATCGGAACTTCTTCCCGCCACAATTCAATCAAGTGAGTCTCGACCTCAGGTCATTCCTGGGCCGGAAGGTAGTTTTTTCCGTGTTGATGGCCGAGCACTGGTTCAGGTATTGCCAAACGGAGAGCGGTCTGTCTGGCATGAATTTTCTGAAACAGAGGCCGTCAATGCGCAACTTCTGGAAATTGGCGGGACGCTCTTTGGGACGACGCAAACTGGCGGAACGCAAAACCTGGGCACGCTCTTTGGCTTCAACCCCCAAACCGGCGAAATGCTGACCATCTGGAATTTTGGTGAAATGGATGGTGCCCGCCCGGCGGGAAACCTGATTGCTGACCGCCAGGGAAATATCTATGGCACGACGCTCAACGGTGGCGAAGACGACACCGGCGTTGTCTTTCGAATCAAGCTGGATGGAACTGGCTATAAACCGGTGTTTCATTATCTGAAAAGTGATGGATATGATCCTGCTGCCGGTTTGATTTTGCTCGCGGATGGCAGCGTTACGCCTGTGATCACTCCAACTAAACCGGAAAACCCGCCAGTGGACTCCCGGCGTGGTGAATTTCAACCGGCAGCGACGTTTACCGTCGCAACGGCGACTGATCTGGTGAATGCCATCAACAGCGCCAACACCAACGGTCAGGCGGATATCATCAATCTGACGGCCAATATTGGGTTAACATCAGCACTCCCAACACTTGCGAGCGATAGTGGAAATTCGACTACCATCAACGGCGGTGGTTTTACCGTTTTCAGGGCGGGTGGGTCATTTCGCATTTTTACGATTAGCAACGGTGCCGTCGTCATTATGAACAATATGACGATTTCTGGTGGCAGCACCGGCGCCTTTGGTGGAGGGATTCTCAATCAGGGAAATTTAACGATCTCGAATTGCAGAATTTCTGGAAACAGTGGGGGACGGGGTGGTGGTATCCGGAACGAAAATTTGTTGACGATGACGGATTGTACCATTTCAGGAAATGCCTCGGGGCAGGGAGGTGGCGCCGGTTTTGAATTTGGAACGTCCATCGTTTCGGGTTGTACCTTTACCGGCAACATTCAAACCGATGGTGGCGCTGGAAGCGGGGGCGGTGTTTCTCATACCCAGGGTGGAAATGTGTTTTTGACAAATTGCACCATCACCGGAAACACTGCGGCATCATCTTCGGGCGCCGCAGGAGTCAGCATCATTCTTGGATCCGGTTCAATCAACCTGGCAAACTGTACCATTTCGAGCAACACCACCAGTGGTCCCGGGGGAGGAATCCGGAATTTTAACGGTAGTTTCAATCTGAGAAACACGATTGTATTTGGAAATACAGGAAGCACTCCGGACGTAGACGGGTTTGTAAGTTTCGCCGCCAACAACCTGGTTGGATCCACTGCGGGCTCGATTGGGATTACGGGTGGCGTCAATGGAAACATTGTCGGATCCGATCCAGTGCTTGGGCCACTCGCCAGCAATGGTGGTCCAACCCAAACCCGTGCCATCGGCTGTGCCAGTCCGGCACGTGATGCCGGAACGACGGTTGGCACACCCACCACTGATCAACGTGGCGTAACCCGCGACACAGCGCCTGACATCGGGGCCTTTGAAGGACCACTTGTGGTCACGATTGGATCACCGACGCCCCCGAGTTTTGACTCACCCGGTTCAGTTTCATTTCCGGTGACCTATGTTGGTGCCATCTCGGTCAACCTGACAAATGCCGCGATTACCGTGAACACCACCGGAAGCGTCGTTGGAACCGCCAATGTGACCAACGGCACCACCGCGACGCCGACAGTCACGGTCACGGTCACCAGCGGAGTTGGAACGGTGGGAATCTCCATTGCTGCCGGGACGGCCACTGGCAACTGTGGCAGTGGGCCAACCAGTGCCAGCACTGCTGGGCCGAGCCCCACCGCCACGGTAACTACCAGCGCCAATGGCATTGCCGAAGCCGGGAATCCCCAAACTGTTTGTGCCAGCAGCCCGGCAGTTACCTTGAATGGATCATTCAGCGGCGGCGCCACCAGTGCCACCTGGAGCGGTGGTGCCGGATCATTTAATCCGAATACCAGTGCTTTGAACGCTGTCTACACGCCATCGGCTGGTGAGATTGCCGCTGGGACCGTGACGTTGACGCTGACCACAGACGATCCGCCAGGGAGCGGCGTTGCCGGAAGTGACACTGTCGTTATTACCATCAATCCTGTTGCCACGGTCGAAGCTGGAAATAACCAGACTGTGTGTGCCACGACTCCTGCGGTGACCTTAAACGGTTCAGTCGGTGGAGGCGCCTCTAGTGGCACATGGAGCGGTGGTGCGGGAAGCTTTGCTCCCAATGCCAGCACGTTGAATGCTGTCTACACACCATCGGCGGGTGAAATCTCAGCCGGAACCGTGACGTTGACCCTGACCACCAATGACCCAACCGGGCCATGTGGCCCCGCAAGCGACACGGTCACAATTACGATCAGTGCCAGTGCAACGGTTGAAGCCGGGAATCCCCAAACAGTCTGTGCCACCAGCCCAGCCGTTACGTTGAATGGCTCCGTTGGAAACGGGGCCACAACCGGCACCTGGAGCGGCGGAGCGGGAAGTTTCAACCCCAATGCCGGCACGTTGAATGCTGTCTACACGCCATCCGCCGGTGAAGTTTCAGCCGGAACAGTGACCTTGACCCTGACAACGAACGATCCGCCTGGGGCCTGTGGACCCGTGAGCGACACCGTTGTCATTACCATCACTCCAGTTGCCACCGCTGAAGCTGGGAATGCACAGATGGTATGCGCCTCCAGTCCAGCCGTTACGCTGGCGGGTGTGGTCGGCGGCTCGGCATCAGGTGGCACCTGGAGCGGAGGCGCGGGAAGTTTCACCCCCAATGCCAGCACATTGAATGCTGTCTACACACCATCCGCTGGTGAAATCTCAGCCGGAACCGTGACGTTGACCCTGACCAGCAATGATCCCGCTGGGCCCTGTGGTCCAGCGAGCGACACGGTGACGATTACCATTAACCCGACGGCGACTGTTGATGCTGGAAATCCACAGACTGTCTGTGCCGACAACCCGGCGGTGACGCTGGCAGGTGTCATTGGCGGAAGTGCCAGTAATGGCACCTGGAGTGGCGGCGCGGGAAGTTTCAACCCCAATGCCGGCGTGTTGAATGCCGTCTATACGCCATCCGCAGGTGAAATTTCAGCCGGAACGGTCACCCTCACTCTGACGACGAACGACCCAACCGGGCCGTGCGGGGCCGTGAGTGATACCGTGACGATTACCATCAGTCCGGTTGCAACGGCTGAAGCCGGAAATCCGCAAACGGTATGTGCTTCGAGTCCAGCCGTCACACTGGCTGGAACGGTTGGTGGCTCAGCCTCAAGCGGCACCTGGAGCGGCGGGGCGGGAAGTTTCGCCCCCAATGCCAGCACATTGAATGCCCTGTACACGCCATCCGCTGGTGAAATCTCAGCCGGAACGGTTACCTTAACCTTGACCACCAACGATCCTGCCGGGCCCTGTGGCACGGTAAGTGATTCAGTGGTCATTACAATTGACCCAGCGGCAACGGTTGATGCTGGACCAAATCAAGGTGTTTGTATTGGTTCACCGGTTCAGCTTGCTGGAATCGTAGGCGGTGCCGGATCGGGCGGTGTCTGGAGCGGCGGTGCTGGTTCGTTTTCGCCAAATGCCGGTACACTCAACGCTATTTACACACCTTCACCTGGGGAAATGACGGGCGGTGGCGTGGTGTTAACGCTGACCACCACTGATCCAGCCGGATTGTGCGGTCCAGTCAGCGACACGGTGATGATTGTGATCAATCCGGAGCCGACGGTTGACGCTGGAACGCCACAGACAATCTGTTCAGATAGCCCGGTCACACTCAACGGAAGCATTGGCGGTGCCGCGACGAGTGCCACCTGGAGCGGCGGGGGGAGTTTTTCACCAAACGCCAGTGCTCTGAATGTGACCTACACACCATCAGCGGCTGAAATTTCGGCTGGAACGGCAACCCTCACCTTGACCACCAATGACCCGCCCGGGGCGTGTAGTTCGGTTTTCGATACCGTGGTTATTACCATCGAACCCCGCGCCACGGTTAATGCTGGAAACGACCAGACGCTGTGCTCAGACAATCCGATGGTCACGTTGAATGGAAACATCGGCGGTAGCGCCACTTTAGCTACCTGGAGCGGCGGCAGCGGATCATTTTCGCCCAATGCCAGTGCTCTCAACGCTGTCTATATGGCCACACCGGCTGAAATGCAGTCGGGGAGCATCACGCTGACTTTGACGACCAACGATCCAGCCGGTATCTGTGGCCCGGCCAGTGACTCGGTCACCATTTTCTTCATCAACTGTGGGAGCGACACTGTGTTGTGGGTGGCCGACACCAACAATAATCGCATTCAGCGGTTCGATGGCCAAAACTGGGCTGTTGTCGGTGTAGGCACGGTTGGCTCAGGTGACGGCCAGTTCCGCCTACCTGAAGCCGTGGTCGCCAGTTCCGACAGTCAGCGGGTGTATGTCGCCGATACCGGAAACAATCGTATTCAATGGTCAACCGATGGCGGCAACACCTGGGCGAACTTTGCCACGAACGGCACGGGGCTCAATCAGGTTCGTTCACCAAAAGGTCTGGCCTACGACGCGCTTGGAAATCTCTATGTCTCAGATAATGGAAACGGGCGGGTGCTGCGGTTTCAGGCTGGTCTTCCAGGCAACAGCGTCGTGATTGCCTCAAATGGAACCGCAAGCGGTCAGATTATGAGCCCACACGGAATGGTGATTGATGGCACGTTCCGGCTGTTTGTCACCGATGAAGCCCAGAGCCGAATTCTGCGAATCAACAACGCTAACACTGTGACGACTTCGACCACTGGTTCGATTATTTCGGCCAAAGGGGTTGGGCTCAATCACGTAATGAATCCACAAGGTCTGGCGCTTGATCCGGCAGGGAATCTCTTTGTCGCCGATACTGGAAACTCGCGCATCCTGCGGTGGGCCAACGGCAACCCGGCCACTGGAACCGCCTGGGCATTGACCGGAAGCGCCCTGGGTCAGGTCAATCGTCCAGAAGGCGTGGCGATTAAATTCTTCCAGAATGGCCCATTGAGCGGTGATTTGTTCCTGGTGGTCAGTGATACCAGCAACAACCGGATCCAGGGTCGGTTTCTCTCCGCCGGCCCGTGGAATCTGGTCGGTGTTCCAAACAACATCGGCAGTGGTGTCGGGCAATTCCGGAGCCCGTCCAAAATCCGATAACAGAGCGGAAGGTATTGGGTTGGAAATATTGGGCTGAGGGCTGAAGAACTGGTTTTTTTCATCCCTCATCCCTCATCCCTCATCCCTTCGATTGCCCCAAGCCCGAAGGCTTCAGCCCGAAGGCTTCAACCCTGAGTTCTAATTTATTCAGCCGCATTCCTTATGCCTTGACAGGCATTACATTTACAGAAAGCTGGTTGAAATATCCGTATGCGCGGAATACAAAATATTGCCTCTCCTGGAATTTTATTGATTGTGATTGCTTTGAGTGTTTTTGGCGGGGTTGGTCTCGTTTACCCTCACTCAACAACTGCTCAAGCAGAACTGGTTCTCGCAAAATCTTCACTTGATCAATCTGGAATGCCATCACTCAATGGCAAAGACGCGATTCAGTTTCTCAAGCAGGAAGGCACTTACGATTCATTGAATGAAGCTGTGACGAAAGCGAGTTTTGGCGCCAATGCAATTCCAATCACCACACAACAGGCTCAACTGGTGGCGCCGGACGGCGCCGCCTCCGATACCTTTGGCTGGTCAATTGCAATCAGCGGCGAGACAGTTGTGGTTGGAAGTCAGTTTGGAGATGGTGGCGGTGTTTTCAATCAAGGCACAGTGCATGTCTTTGTGCGAACCGGTACCGTGTGGAGTCTGCAGCAAAAATTGCTTCCCGTGGATGGCAGCCCAGGGCAGCTATTTGGCGGGTCGGTGGCAATTGACGGTGATACGGTGGTGATTGGCTCGCCTCAGGCAACCATCAGCGGAAATATGTTCCAGGGGGCTGTGTATGTGTTTGCCCGGACAGGTTCGGTCTGGAGTCAGCAACAAAAATTGACGGCTTTTGATGGAGCGGCACAGGACCAGTTTGGTCAAGTGGTTTCCATCAGCCGTGACACCCTGGTTGTGAGTGCGAAGTTTGCCGACATCGGTGGCAACAGTGATCAAGGCGCCGCCTATGTTTTTGTTCGGACGGGGGTTACCTGGTCGCTCCAACAGAAAATAACAGCGGCAGATGGCCAGGCCAGCGACAATTTTGGGACATCGGTGGCGATCCATCACGAAACACTGGCGATTGGGGCGCCAGGTGATGACATCGGGCCAGTTTCGAACCGGGGTTCAGTCACGATTTTGGTACGAGTTGGCACCACCTGGAACGTGCAGCAGGTCGTGACCACGCCGGATGGGATTAGCGGAATCAATTTTGGTGTCGCTGTGGCCATCCAGAGCGACACCCTGGCGGTTGGCGCCAATGGCTTTTTCGATTCCAACACGGTTTCAGTAACCGGTGCGGTTTTTCTCTTCACTCGAATCGGCACAAGTTGGAGTCTGCAACAGCGGGTGGGGCCTTCGGTTGCGACTTCAAGTGGGCAATTTGGATTTTCAGTGGTTCTCAGCGGTGAGACGCTGGTGGTCGGGTCGTCTGGGGCCACCGTTGGTGTGAATACGGGTCAAGGGGCCGTCTATGTGTTTGTCCGGACCGGCGCCACGTGGGTTGAGCAACAACGGGTGGTTGTTCCTGATGGCGCTACCAATGACCGGTTTGGCCAGTCGGTTGGAATCAGTGGCGAAACTGTCGTTGCTGGTGCCTTTGGGAAAATGATTGGAAGCAATGTCTTTCAGGGCGCCGCCTATGTGTTTGCCTGCACGGCGACCAACCGGAACTGGACTCAACAGGCAGGTCTGGTTTCGATTGACGGAAGCCCTGGTGACCAGCTTGGATTTTCGGTCGCCATCAGTGGGGAAACGGCAGTTGTCGGAGTTCCTCCGGATGACTTTGGCAGCAATTTCGATCAGGGCTCAGCCTATGTGTTTCTCCGAATTGGAACAACCTGGGTTCAGCAACAGAAATTGACGGCGGCAGATGGGGCGATGAATGACCAGTTTGGGTTTTCAGTGGCCATCAGTGGGGAGACAATCGTGGTTGGTGCCCATCTGGATGATACTGCCGCCACCTCTGACCATGGTTCGGCCTATGTGTTTGTCCGAACCGGCGGCACCTGGAGCCAGCAGCAGAAGTTAACGGCTTCAAGCCCGGCTTCCAGTGACAGGTTTGGGGCGGCGGTCGGTATCAGTGAAGATACGCTCGTGGTTGGGGCTGTCCAGGATGATGTCGGTGCCAATCCGGACCAGGGTTCGGCGTCGGTGTTTACCCGGACTGGTTCGGTGTGG
The DNA here is from genome assembly GCA_964639175.1 of uncultured Clostridia bacterium. Classification (GTDB taxonomy): domain Bacteria; phylum Acidobacteriota; class Blastocatellia; order Chloracidobacteriales; family Chloracidobacteriaceae; genus JACQXX01. Next base: position 5,063 of record CAZXCE010000198.1, on the reverse strand, counting down.
AGCCTGCAACAACAATTGACGGCAACTGGTGGAGCGGCTTCTGATCTCTTTGGCGCCAGTGTCGCCATCGAATACAACACCCTTGTGGTTGGGGCGCCGGGTGATGATGCCAGCAGCGCCAACGATGGGTCCGTTCTGGTGTTTGTCCGTTCCGGAACAACCTGGAGTCAACAACAACAGTTGACGGCGCCAGATGCCGCCGACGGTGATGGATTTGGAAGTGCCGTTGCCCTGAACCGGGAAACGATTGTGGTTGGGGCGCCGGGTGATGACAGTCCAGCCAATGCTGATCAAGGTTCAGCCTATGTGTTTGTCCGAACTGCGGCCACCTGGAGTCACCAGCAGAAGCTGATTGCCGTTGATGGTGCTGCCTCCGACGGTTTTGGAAACTCAGTCGGCCTCAGTGGTGAAATCATTACCATCGGAACACGCCTGGACGATGAAGCCTTTGCTGATCAGGGTTCGGCCTATGTGTTTGAGCGGGCCGGTACGATCTGGAGCCAGGATCAGAAACTTGTGCTGCCAGATGGGAGTGACACTGATAGGTTTGGAAATTCCGTTGCCACGCAGGACGGAACGATTCTGGTTGGATGTCCCCTCGATGAACTGGGCGGAACCTTTAATGTGGGATCGGTCAGGGTGTTTGTTCGGGATTGTCCACAGTGTTCAAGTCCGACCGGAACTGTCACTGGCGGGGCAACGATTTGTGCCGGAGGCAGTGCAACCGTCAGCGTGGTGGTCTCTGGGGGAACGCCACCATTTACCGTCACGCTTGATAATGGCGGTGGAACACAAACCGGGGCCAGTCCGCTGGTGTTTACGGTTTCGCCTGTGGCCAATACCACCTATGCCATTCAATCCGGGACGGATACCAGTGGATGTCCAATCATCGGAAGCGGAAGTGCCGCAATCACAGTCACTGCCGCGCCAACGGTTAATGCCGGGCCCGATCAGACGGTGTGTGCGGGCAATCCTCAAACCCTGCTGGCTGGTTCGTTTGGCGGTAGCGCCGTGAGTTGTAGCTGGAGCGGCGGCGGGGGGGCCTTTTCACCCAACAACACGACCACCACGGCCACCTACACCCCGACTCCGGCTGAGGTTGCCGCTGGAACCGTTACTTTGACCTTGACGGCGCTCCCGGCAGGGGGGTGCTCGCCGGTGACGGATTCAATGACCATTACTTTGACTGCCTGTTCTTCAACCTATGCTTTGATGGTGGCTGACACGACCAATAATCGGATTCAGGGATTTAACGGCACGACCTGGTCAGTGCTTGGGCCTGGAACTGTCGGTGCTGGGCCGGGACAATTCCGGGTTCCAGAAGCCGTGACCTTTGATTCGAGAAACTGGGTCTATGTGGCGGATACGGGAAACAACCGCATCCAGCGGTCAACGGATGGCGGGGTCACCTGGGCAGTCTTTGCCGCGCTTGGATCCGGGTTCAATCAGGTGCGTGCGCCGCAAGGCGTGGCGGTGGACACGGCTGGGAATTTATATGTTGCCGACACGGGCAATGGTCGCGTGCTGCGCTTTAATGGTGGTGTTCCAGGCAATGGTGTGGTGTTGTCAACCCAGGGCACAGCCAGCCATCAGGTTGGAAGTCCCCGTGGACTGGCGATTGACAGCACATTCCGGTTGTTTGTAACGGATGAAAGTAACAGCCGTATTCTGCGCATTCTCAGTGCCAATACGGTGACGAGTGCCACGACCGGCACCATTATCGCCACCTCGGGAACGGCGCTCAACAAGGTCAAAAATCCACAGGGAATTGCGATTGATAGTGCCGGGACACTCTACATTGCCGACACCGGGAATTCGCGAATCCTGCAATGGGCAAATGCCAGTCCGGCCAGTGCTTCCACGATGGCTCTGATGGGAACCGGATTGGGGCAAGTCAATCGTCCAGAGGGAATCACGGTGACACAGTTTGCCAGCGGTCCGTATGCGGGCGGACCCATGCTGGTGATTGGCGACACGTCAAACAATCGCATCCAGGGCCGGTTGCTCCCGACTGGAATCTGGACGCTGGTTGGGCTGCCGAACGGCAACGGCACCGCAGTTGGGCAGTTCCGGGCACCGTCGAAGATCAGATAACAAAGTGACAAAGTGACAAGGTGACAAAGTGACAAGGTGACAGTTTGACAGGGTAACAAGGTGACCATCTGACAGGGTGACAATTTGAGAATTCATCATTTTATCACTCTGTCACCTTGTCATTCAGTCCCTTTGTCACCTTGCCACTTTGTCTGGGGTTTCAAGGAGGGCGCGGTTCAACGCAACAGCGCCCTTACACTTCTTTCGTTCTTTGACTGGTTTCCCAAGGAGGTCTCCATGAGCAGCCCAACCACTCAGCCGAACACCGGTATTCGTCGCAACTGGCAAGGATGGAGTCTATCGGGGGTATTGGTCCTGCTGACAATCGGAATTGTCGGAATGCAAACTCCCTCGTCACAGGCAACTTCGGGACGAGTTCCCGGGCGAGTGCAGAAAGCCTCGCTGACGGTGAACCCTAACGCCTGCACGATCACTGTCAACAGTATCGCACAGGAAGTCACGATTGCCGCACCGGAAGGGGTGCGCAACAGCGATTGCACACTGGGTGAGGCCATACTGGCGGCCAATGGCAATCCCAACATCACGGAATGCCCGTGCGCGGGCGGCAGTCCGGCGACGATTCAGTTGCAGGCTGGGATGACTTACACGCTGACGGCAGTCGCCACCACACTCTATGGGCCGACAGGATTGCCGGCAATTTCCAGTACTCTCGTGATTGACGGTAACGGTGCCGTCATCGAGCGCAATAATCTCATTGCTCCAGCTTTCCGGTTGTTTTCCATCGCGGGCACGATCAACGGGGTACAGGCGGTTGAAACGAATCCGAATTCAACAACTCCGGCGCCCAATACCTTGCTTCCGGCGGGGAATTTGACCCTGCGCAATCTGACCTTACGCAATGGGCTGATCCTGGGCGGCCTTGCGACTGGAAGCGGTGGTGGCGGACTTGGGAGCGGTGGCGCCATCTTCAACGCCGGCTCGCTGACGGTTGATTCCTGTACCCTCTCGGGCAACCAGGCCATTGGAGGCGGGTCGTTGTGTTGCGAACCTGGCGGCGGCGGCGGCGGCATGGGCGGATTGGGTGAACCTGGTGCTGTTGGAATTGGCGGTGGTGGCGGTGGCGGCATGGGCGGTTCCGGCGCCAGGAGTACCATCATGAGAACTGGCGGCGGCGGCGGCGGGACAGTCAACAACGGAAACACTAACAGCTCTGGCGGGAGTCTCAATGGTGGGAATGGCGGTATCATCGCCAATGGGAGCCCTGGAGGGTTTGGCGGTGGCGGTGGTGGGAACGGAAGAGTTCCTGGCATTGGAGGCGCCGGGGGATTTGGCGGTGGCGGTGGCGGTGCGGTAGATGGAATTGGAGGAAACGGAGGTTTCGGCGGCGGCGGCGGCGCTGGCGGCGGCATATTTAACCCTGGCATCGGGGGTTTTGGCGGTGGTGGTGGTGGCCAACGAAGTGGTCTCGGCGGCAATTTAGGTGGGTTTGGCGGTGGCTTTGGGGGAAGCGATGGCGGCGGCGGCGGTGGATTGGGCGGGGCGGTTTTTTCAACCGGAATGCTCGATATAACCAATTCGACCCTGTCCGGCAATTCAGCGGTTGGAGGTTTTACGAGTCTTGCCCAATCTGGAAGCGGATTGGGTGCCGGCCTCTTTGTCCGCAACGGAACCACAACCGTTACCAATTGTACCTTTAACAACAACACGGCTTCACGAGGAAATGGTTCTTCGATTGGCGCCCATGCTGGCGGGTGCCTCTACGTGCTGGGCGATGGGGCAACAGCCACCGTGACCGTGATCAATTCGATTTTTGCGAACTCGACGAGTGTTGACGGCGGTGTTACTGATGCCTTTGTTAACACCATCAACTCCGGCACGGTGACACAAACCGGGAACGCCACCAATCTGGTTGAAGTTAATGGCGGCGGCGGCAATGCGTTGCTGGGTGTCACCCAAACGGCTGATCCAGATCTGGCGGCCCTGGCGCTCAACGGCGGGATGACCGAAACTCATTTGCCGCAGCCCGGCAGCCTGGCCATCAACAATGGTTCCGGCAGCCGTCCAAACAATGTGGATCAACGCGGCCTTTCAGCGTCCTGCCGGGCTGACATTGGGTCGGTTGAAGTTCAGGCGGCAGTTCCATCTATCTCGGCGGTGTTAAGCGGTGGTGAAACGATTTGTAACGGAACCTCGGCGGTTCTCACCGTGACGGTAACCGGCGGGACGGCGCCGTATCTCGTCAATGTTGCAAACCATGGTTTTGTCGGCGTCGTGCCGGATAACAATCCCTTTACCTTTAATGTCAATCCGTCCAGCGACACGACTTACACCATTGATTCGGTGACTGATGCCAGCGAATGCGCCGGATCATCATTGAGTGGCAGTGCCACGGTGATCATAAGATTGCCCCCAGTGGCAAAGGTGACAGGTTCGCAGACAATTTGCCAATTCGAGACCGCCGCTGTTCTGGGCAATCCACTGTCGCTCCATGAAACCGGCCTGTGGAGTGTGGTTGGCGGCGGAACCGGCAGCTTCAACGATGCGACCAATCCGAGCGCCATTTTTACCCACACCGGCGGTGTTGGGCCGATTACGCTTCGGTGGACGGTATCCAACCCTCCTTGTCTGGCGGCGATGGGGGAGGTGACGATTACCATTCAACCTCCGGCCACGGTCAATGCCGGACCAGATCAAACCGTCCTGACAACCAATCCGATGGCAATGCTGGCCGCTACCTTCGGAAACGGTGCCACCAGCGGGATGTGGACCGGCGGAGCCGGGATATTTACTGACGCTTCGGATCCGAACACGACCTACACGGCGACGCAGAGTGAAAGCGACGCGGGAATGGTCACGCTGACCTTCACAACCGACGACCCGCCGGGTCCCTGTGGTCCGATCAGCGATTCGGTGATCATTTTCTTCCGCAACCCGGTGGGATTGATGGTGGCCGACACGACCAATCATCGGATCCAGGGCTTTGACGGCACAAACTGGAGCATCATCGG
>CAZXCE010000197.1:0-13293 GCA_964639175.1 uncultured Clostridia bacterium | reverse complement strand
CCTGCATGGGTAGTTGTTCCCCCCTGCATGGGTAGTTGTTCCCCCCTGCATGGGTAGTTGTTCCCCCCTGCATGGGTAGTTGTTCCCCCGACGAAAACGGTAACCTTTTTATTTCCAGATAGATATCCTGTGGAAAAAAAAGTGCAACTATTCTTAAACTGTATTTAAACTTCTTTAAAACACACATGCGCCGGGAATAGGGTTAAAAACGAAAACAATGTGTGTTATTACTGTATTTCAAAAACAATTCTAATCAAAACTCGCCTTAAAACACCGGCTTGAGAAACTGAGAAGCAACTTCTCAACCCAGGAAACCTTCGGTTTACAAACCCCGGTTGTCAAAGCAAAATTCAATGGATCATTTCTAGGAGGAAGGCGCTTTCTTTCAAACCAACCACTGAAATTACCGGTTTAGGGAACCCGCACTGATTTTAAGAATGGACGAGAATCCCCAATCTTCCCAAAAAACAACTGATGAGGGTCAAGAACAACGATCCCAGATTATCAGAGCTGAACTCAACATTGAGAGATGGCCATCTATCTGGCTACCAAGTAAAGCAATGAGTCGGGTACTTGACAGCCAGATCATTCGGGTATTGGAAAAAGCTGATGTACTGGACAATGGAGATACACTTTCAGCAAAAGTGAGAATCAGTGCAGATCAGGAGTACGGACCTTTAAACACTGAAGACCAAAAAGTGTTTTATGCGTTGATTTACCTCTGGGAGAATCAGGGAAAACCCAAAGAATTCACTTTTTCGATAGTCCAATTAGCAACTTTACTCAAAAAGGACTGGGGGGAATTTACACGGGAAGCTATCAAGAAATCACTCAAAAAACTCAGATTAACCAACTTCAGTTGGGAAAATTCCTATTACGATAAGTCCCAAAGAAAAACGTTGAAGAACCTGGAGTTCCTTACACTCTTATCAAACCTTAAAATCAGTGAAGTTCAAACAGATGGCCGAACAAATAAGCAATCTTGTAAAGCTTCATTTTTTCCTGAGATTGAGAAAAACCTTAAAGAAAATTATAGTCGCCCCACCCGGTTCAAATTGATTATTGGGTTTCGGAGTGGGATTTCTCAGTTAATCTATAAGTACCTGGAACTAAAACTCTATAAAAACATTCTGCATGAACGTAAAAGCAAAGACCTCTTTGACGAACTGGGTCTGATATCGAATGACTACAAAAAACTTTCTCATCGCAAAAGAACACTTGACTCCGCTTTAAAAGAACTTCAAAACATCCCAATCCAGGATGGGGTGTTGTCTGTCCAAATTGAAACAACAGTTGATAAGAAAGATGTCAAAATTGTCGCTTCCAAGAAATTGATCGAAATCGAAGATTCTACATTTTTCAAAGACCAGGACATTGTAGATTTGAACCTGAACGACCAATCAGTACCAGATACCTTATCTTCGGAAATGATCTTTCCCTCAACCATAACCCCATCAGCGTTGGTTGGATATTTCCATGAGATTTTTAATGTCAAAAGGAAAAAGGTAAATAAAAAAGAGTTAGAGCACGCCCATAAGCTTATTGAAACCTATTCTCTTTCCAAAGAGAAAGGGCAATTCATCGTTGAGTTTGCCTGGGAAGAAGCAAGAAAAACTAATTTCTCAATTCAGCAGTTTGGTGGAATTCTGCAATATGTTGATGTTGCCCTCACCGAATATGAAAAACAATTCCAGAATGAAGCCCAGGGTAAAATGATTGCTGAAGCCGTATTGGAAGTCCCTGAGGAAGAGAAAGAACCGTACTCTAGTGAGGCAGCCATTGAGAAATTACTTAGTTTAAATGAGGATAGCCAAAACTATTGGTGTAAAAGAATTAGTGCCGTTATTGATTCCGAAAAACTGAAAGTGATTTTAGGGTATAAGCCAGAGGTTGCGCGAGAAACTCTACTTCACATTGCTTCGAGACGTTTTACAAAGGAAATTCTAGAAGTTGATTAGGTTCTGTTGATATTTGCTCACTGGATGGTTCGAATTCCTTTTCTTGGTTCTCTTCACCTTCATTTTGAATGTCGAAGAATCCCGTAAATGATGAGCTGGTTGATGTGCTTCTCAGCCTGCTGGGCCAGATCGGAACTTTCAATCAAGACTCCCATTTCCATATTGAGACTGAGGGCAACCTCGGTCAGATTGGCACTGGAAATAAAGATCCGGCATCCATCCACAATCGCACATTTGGCGTGAAGTGATCTGTGGCGATCTTCCTGGTCAACGGGTCGTTTCTCCAATGGCCAGATAAGCGTCTGAGCCTGGCTCAGGATGAGTTGTCCAAGTGTTGGCAGCCCATCAAAGGCAATTTTTCCTTCACTTGCATCAGGTGTTTCAACAATGATGGAAACTTTCACCCCGCGTTCTAAGGCTGCTTCAAGTGCCCGGCTGATTTCAATCACCCGATAAACAGCAAAACACACGAGTGTGATGTGTTTTGTGGCTTCCTGGATAAGTTGAAGGAGAACCTGACCCGTCCTGCGGAGTGCCGTCCCTCCAGCATCTGGTCCCGTCCAGACCAGTTCAATTGAAAGGTCCTGGCGAAAAGCAACCTGGCAATAGGCTGCTGTTTCAAGGGCCGCCGCCAGCACGGTTCCCGTTACCTCTGGCGCTTCAGCCTGCCAAACATCAATGAGTTCATCGATGGCCTGCCGAGCTGTGATGGCACCAATTACTCGTCCGAACCCACTCCCCCACCACACCTTGATTTAAAGTAGTGTCCAGTCGCCTGAAATCGGTGGCCAGTGCTTCCAACCGGGTTGGATGAAGTTCGAGTGCCACCCGACGAATTCGAGCCAACAACCGGGATGACAGCATTAGCGGCTCCTGAAATAGGCCAGCGCCGGGAATTTGACCGTGGAGGAGATCACGGCCCGGTCCAAATACCTGTTTCCACGCTCACAGGACGTCTCAGGGCTAAACAAACACGAATGACAGGCGGCCCAGCAAGGTTGCCGTGACCTGGGCCGGGTCGTGTTCGGCACATAACGGATCCGAGGCGCACAAATGCAGGGCTTCAATCGCCCGTTCAATATGCCGACCCAGTATTTCTGGTTCCCCAAGCGCCACTAATCCTCCCAGTGTGCCCTCGCTGTCAGGTGCGGCGGTGTAAAGTAACACTCCGGCCTGGGGGCCATCGTCCTCCTGAGGGTATCTGGAATATATCCGTTCACGGAGCGAAGCCGCCGTGTATCCACACTCCAGTGCCAGTTCCCGCATTAAGGCGTGGGCAAACGAATGGATCAACAGATATCGCAGTCCCGGAAACCCGGCATCCGGGTTGAGCTGCCGGGCCTGACGCCACGCCCGGTGGGCTTTCACTGTTTGAGACCGAAAGCGGTCCAGACCGGGTGTTTCTCGTTCCCAGCGTTGGAGTTCAGGTTCGTTGAATTGCAGGAAAATCCCTTCACCGCGAATTTCAGTGGCCGGTACCCATTTCACCTCACCACGGCCAATCGGCGCCCACCGTTCTTCCAGAATCTCACCGGTGTCATTGGCATCATGCGGTGATTCAATTCGGGTAAATCCAACCAAAGCCCGAACTTCCCGCAGGGTTTCAAGGAGTACCACTTGTGAAAAAAAATGGGGTAGTGTTCTGATTCTGTTGCATCAGGTTCAAGAGATCATAAATTCATACCGATTGATGAGCAAACCAATGACAATGTCGTGCAGCAAAATCTTTTTTGAGAAGCAAATCGTTTTCCGAACTAGCCTTTTGATCCGGGTTCTCAATGTCAAATTTTTTCGCTCAATTCTTTGTGTCTTCTTTTTCCCAATAATATGTTTTTCAGGCTCTATATGCCGTTCATAAGCACCCCAATCATCCGTGTAAAAATGCTTGATTCCAAATGGCTCCAATAATCCTTGTAATTTAAGAAATGCAGCGTCTTTTCTATCAGCCAGGACATAGGCTAATATTTTCCCTGTTTGATGATCAATGGCATACCAAATCCATCGTTGCTCAGCCTTACTTCCGACGAAACTCCACATCTCATTACATTCTGCTTCTTCAATATGTTCTTTGATTTCAACCATGACTTTGGAAAGATCAAGCTGTTTCAAGATAGCCTCATTTACGTATTTGATCTGAGTTTCTTTTTTTAATTCCTCAATTACCGTTGATGGGCTTATCTTTAATACTCGCGCTATATCACGAATTCCACTCCCATTGATGCTCATATCTATGATTCGTTCTTTGGTTTCTGGTAAACGTCTTAAGTCTGAATAGCCAAGGAGAAAAATTTTTCCTAAACACTCTTTATTTCGACAGATATATCTTTGTTTATCTTCACTTGTTTTTCCATGTTTATTGACATTTGTTCCTCGTCATCGCGGGCAGCGAACCGGTTCTAAAGCCATATTTCTCCTCACTCTAAAAAAGTGGGAAGAGTTTCCATATTCCGCATTGATTTTGCAATCCAACAGAATCAGAACACTACCACCATCTCCACGGAATCCATCACGAGAAAACCTATAGATGGAAATTTTTTCAATCAAGAATATTTAATCTCATTCAACTGCTATAATTTTCTCAATTTGAAATCTCTAATTTATGTGAAGCCAAGGTTAAGTTATTTCAGAAAATCAGATTAGCTGATCATTGATAACGAACACTTGACCACGAAGGAAAACAAGACTTGCCAAAGTATATCAAATCAAATAGCTTCTTGATAGAAACTCATCCAAAAACGTATTTTAAATCAAAATGTTAGAGAAAAACTGAAATGTTCTTTCTCTCAATATGAAGTACAGCGGTTTTCTTAAACTACTGGCACTCCAATCTGGAGGGCTTGTTCTCAGAATGAGGGGGACTTTATGTGGAATTGCTTTCAAAAACAATATGCCGTTGGAATGATGTTTGTGCTATTGCTATTACCCGTTGGGGTGAAGGCTGTGCAAGAAGCACCCCAACCTGCATCGGTTCATGCCCCACCCAAAGAGACGGTCCAGCAGTTGGAGCTTCATCAGCCCGTTGAGCGGGAAATTAAAGGAGGGGAACCTCAACAATACGGTTTGAAACTCATTGCCAATCAGTTTGCTGAAGTTGTAGTTGAACAGAGAGGGGTAGATGTTGCCATCAGAGTTATTGGACCTGATCACAGCTTGATAGCTGAAGTGAATACTCCTGGTGGGGGATCAGGTGGGGCGGAGCAATTTTTCTTTGTTACTGGCTTGGAGGGAATGTATCTGATCGAAGTTTACACTGTTGATAAAACTGCAACGATGGGTAGGTATGAAATTCAATTAAAAAAGCTTCGGGAATCATATCCTGATGATTCAAAAAGACTTTCAGCTCAAAATTTTTATATTGAAGCCGTCCGGCTACAGGTAATGAATACATCCGAATCCCGGACTCAGGCGATTGAAAAATATGCTCAATCCCTGGAACTCTGGCAGTCTTTAAATGAGAGGAAAGAAGAAAGCAGACTGTTAAATACTATCGGAGAGGCTTATTTTGCTTTGAGTAATTTCGAAAAAGCACGGCAGTTTTATCAACAAGCCTTGTCAAGGCTACAAGGAGAGGATGAACAAAAACATAAAGCCCTGATTTTAAAAAACCTCACTCTGGTTTACTCGCGCCTGAGTCGGTTAACTGAAGCTGAAGACTCTGCCCGACAATCACTTCGTTTGTTTGAAGAAATCAAGGAGGAATGGGGACAAGGCTATGCTGCAAATGCGCTGGGAGAAGTGTTGTTTCGCCAGGGGAAAATGCAAGAGGCCCTCCAGCAGTGTCTCCGTGCGATAGATCTTTTCCAAAAAGTTGGAGATTCAAAAGCGGAAGGAAATGCAACCAGTAATGTTGGGGTGATTTATTACCAGATTGGCGATATAAACCACGCCCTCATGTATTGTAAGCAGGCACAGAAGATACTGGTGAACTTTCCCGATGTCAGTCAATCGTATGCGATTACTCTGATTCTTACAGGCTCGATTTATTGGAGCCTTGAAAGAAACCAGGAAGCGCTTGATAACTACTTCGCTGCACTCAAAATAATAAAGGAAACTGGAGATCTGTACGCAGAAGGTATCCTTCTTAACAATATTGGTACAACCTATGAGCGGATGCGGAAGTTGAGTGAAGCGATCCAATACTATGAAAAATCACTCGCGATGGCAGAGAAACTGGGGGCGCTTGATTCGATTGCAACCCATTTGAATAATCTAGGGGCATTATACTCAGCCTATTTTGAAACCCTTGATCTTCAAAAAGCGCACACCTGTTTCTCAAGAAGCTTAAAACTCTATCAAGAGATCGGCGACCTTCGAATGCAGGCACAAACGCTTGCAAGTATTGGGGTTGTATGCTTAAAGTCCGGTCGCATTGAAGAGGGAGTGGCTGCTTCTGATAAAGCCCTGGACCTTGCTCGCCAGGTCAATGTGCCAGAAATAATCAGAGAAATTCATTTTAACCGGGCTTCTTTTGAAGTCACTCAGGGAAGGTTTAAGGTTGCTCTTGAAAAAATCAATGAGGCGATTCGGATTGCTGAAGAACAGCGGTTGCTCATTGGGCCAATGAATCTACGTACTGCCTTTAGTGTTGCGAAACCGAGTCAATACTATAGTTTGAAGACTGAAATCTTGATGCAATTGCATAAGTCCCAGCCTGGGATGAACTATGATCAGGAAGCATTTCATACTCAGGAGCAGGCCCGGGCCCGGACTCTTCTTGAAACTCTTTCTGAGGGGAAAGCAGACATTCGTAGTGGGGTCAGCCCTGGGTTACTGGTCCGCGAACGCGAAGCCCGGAAAAACCTGATTGCAAAATCCCAGGGGCTTACAAGACTCTTGAGTGGAAAGTATTCAGAGAAAGAAAAAAATGACCTGGAACAAGAACTGCGGTCTGCAACCCAGGTTGTGGAAGAAATCGAAATGGAAGTCCGACAAACCAGCCCACATTATGCCGCTATGACCCGGCCACAGCCGTTGAGACTGATGGAAGTCCAATCAAAGGTTGTGGATTCCAATACTGTTCTACTTGAGTATGCTTTGGGTGAAGAGCGGAGTTATTTGTGGGTGGTTACCTCTGAGCGGTTGATGAGTTATGAACTTCCCAAGCGCGAAATAATTGAGAGTGCAGCTATAAGATTTTACCATGCGCTGAGTTCAAGTCATTCAGGGGCTGAACACTTAACCGCTGGAACCCAGTTGTGTCAACTTATTCTTGCCCCGGCGTTGGAAGAACTTGGTACCAGGCGTTTATTCATCGTTGCCGATGGAATCTTGCAATATATTCCGTTTGCAGCCATTCCAGTTTCTAAAGGTAAGGAACAACTCCGATTTCTGGTGGAAGACCACGAAATACTTTATTTGCCCTCAGCTTCTACGCTGGGAGTTGCTCGCAACGAACTTTCAGGTCGCAAGTCGGCGCCCAAAGCCTTTGCGGTATTAGCAGATCCTGTTTTCTCATCTTCTGACAAGCGCGTTTCCAAGATCCCAACCGCAAAATTGCCACTACCTGAAGGGCAAAGTCACGAGCTATCTGCAGCACGCTCACCACTCGAGCGAGCCATCGAAGCAACAGGAGGGATGGACGCCGGATCCAGTTTGCAGCGATTGAGCTTGACTCGCCGCACAATGGAACAAATTTTGCTGAGTATTCCTGCAAATCAACAGATGCGAGCATTTGATTTTGACGCAAATTATGATCTGGCTACCAGTTCTGAGTTGGGTCAGTACCGGGTGATCCATTTTGCTACGCATGGATTTTTAAACCCGGTCAATCCAGAGCTTTCTGGGATTGTCTTATCCCTGGTTACCAAAGACGGAACATCACAACCGAATGGCTATCTGAAAGCATTGGATGTGTTTAATCTCATCCTTCCTGCAGAACTTGTGGTGTTGCACGCCTGTAAAACAGGACTTGGAGTTGATCCAGCCAGTGATGAAACTGATCGTCAAAGACAAGAGCGGCTCAAGAAGATTCGCAGTGAGGGAGTCGTTGGATTAACTCAGGGGTTTATCTATGCCGGCACCAGGCGTGTGATGGTGAGCTTGTGGGATATTGGCGAGCAGTCATCCAGTACGCTGATGAAACGTTTTTACAAGTACCATTTTGGACCAAGAAAACTCGGCCCAGCCGCTGCATTGCGTGCGGCACAACTTGAAATGCTCAAAGAAAAACAGTGGGTTGCCCCTTCTTCCTGGTCTTCATTTGTAATTTTTGGAGATTGGTAGTTCCTTTCAGGGATAGGACATTCAGTACTGGATTCCCTGGATTTGATTCAATACTGCTTTTTCGGAAGCATCTTTTGAATTGCCTCCGCCGAGATTGTTGATACAACAGCTTTCCGAGTCGGCCACAGCACTTTTTTCACCCGGTTCTCCAGCCGTACTTCAAGTTCAACGGTATCCTTCCCCTCTACCGGTTTGAGCGTGGCAAAGAGAATTGTGTCTGAGAGGGTTACCTCACGAACTGGCGTGTACCCATTATCTTTAAGGGCCTGTTCAAAGATGGACTGGAGCGATGCGTCAACTGGAGTTCCGTTTTGCGTGACCTGAAGGAACACCTCTTTGGTTTCGGAAAGGGTTTGCGCGCCCTCGAACCCGGTATGCATTAGAACATCTGATTCAGATCCTGAAATTGGAGGCTGCACCTTGGGTTTTGACTTGGGTTTGGGGGGCGCAGGTTTTTGAACTTGCTGAGGTTCTGGAGTTGGCGGCAGGACTTCTGGTTGAGGTGGTGCCGGTGATGAAGTTGGAGGTGTGGGTGGAACTGGTTTTTTCACAATGGGGTTTGGCGGTAGGACATATTGTTTTTTGGAAAAGAACAGATAACTCAATCCCAGCACAATGAGTAATCCAGCAGTAATCACGGCTGGGATCATCCACTGCTCGCGGAATATTTGAGCGAATGGAATTGAACGAGCCGGAAAATAGTCAATTTCGACGGCATACCCCGGCTCTTCGGTATTTGATGCTTCAATCCGAACCCGAAACCGGAGAGATTGCCCGCCTTCCAGACGCATTGAATAGTGTTTCAGGGTGTCTTTTGCAAACCAGGATGGGCGAACAATTTCTGAATATTCCAAGAACAGGAGCGCCAGGGGTACCTGGCCCTGAGCATCAATCGCTTTGACTTCGATTCGGTGACTGGAGGTTGGGATGACCAATGTTGCCTGGGATTGTGTCTGCAACTGAGTTCCAATCTCAGGATATTCAACCTCATCAACCAGGATGAGAAAAGTTGATGCGGATCCCAACTGCTTTCGGCGGTCAGCATCCTGAGCCAATATTTGCCGGAGTTGTTCAAACTTAATCGGGTCTGATGGGGAATCGGCGTCCAGGTCTGGCGAAGGTTCAGAAGAAGAATCAGGGAGTGGCAAGGAAGATTGATTCATAGAGAGGGCCTGGTTCAAAGGGGGAACCTGATTGATAAATGGGAGGTCCATCTTGATTGGTGAAAGAACACTGATTGGAGAGGAGAGTTTTTCTACGATAGGAGGAATTTCCTCTGATAAAAGAGGAATTGAGTCCGATTGGTTTTTCTGGTGAAGAAGTTCTTTTCGGAGAGACGTTGAACCCACCAGTCGTTTCAACCAGGTTGGGTGGATAATCAAAAAGCTCCGAACCCAATCCATAAGCGCCTTGTTTTCTTTTTCCTTGCTCTCCTCCGTCTTACCTTGAAACCACTTGATTAAAGGTTCAGGATCCTGATTGGTTACGTCTTTTTCATTCGGATTGGTCTGAACCCAAGGAGCAAAGCAACTCAGATATTTTTCGATCAAGCGAAGATGCCGAGCTGTGAGTTCCTGAGGTGACCACCGGTAAAATAAGATTTCTTTTCCTGAGCTGCCTGGTGGTTGTTTAAACCGAACCAGATGACTGAACCGTTTGTCTATATCGGGTACTATTTTCTTTGTTCGCGGCGTATTCCAGTCCTCAGTTGATTTTTCTGAACATCCCAGTCTTTCATATAAGGCACCAAGTTGATTCAGCTCATAATCAAATAGCATGGTGCCAAAAAAGAGAACTGTGTAAAATGGGGGACTTTTTACTTTGCGGTTGGTATTAAATGCATACTCAGAAACGCCAAATCCGATGAGACGGGCCCACAGATGATCTTGTCTGAGTTGGGCACGT
The DNA here is from genome assembly GCA_964639175.1 of uncultured Clostridia bacterium. Taxonomy (GTDB): domain Bacteria; phylum Acidobacteriota; class Blastocatellia; order Chloracidobacteriales; family Chloracidobacteriaceae; genus JACQXX01. The sequence goes on along the minus strand of CAZXCE010000197.1, from coordinate 3,208 downwards.
TGCTCCTGTAACCTGATTTTTAAGCTCTCATTATCAGAGTTTGGACGGTACTTCTCTTCCAAGGTTTCTTGCCAAAGTTCAAACCCACGAGGTTTTTCAAGAAGTAGTTTTTGGAAATTTATGATATCGCCTTGAAAATTAGTGACCTTCTTGATTCTCACTTCAAAAGATCTCGCAACCTCAAAAAACAAAAGGTTGGCGATCTTTTCGTCGCCCTGGGTTGCCATCAATACCTGTTTTCCCCGGTTAATCCACTTTCTGGAATGTGGGAATGTGAGCTTTGCTAGAAATGGGATGTGATTGGCCAGGATGTCAAACAAAATTTCAGGGATTGTATAAAATTTCTTACTCATAAGTATCAACACTCTCAACACTCACCATCGGAATATAAATTATTTTCTTTCAATAAATTGATTAAGCCGAAAAGAAAGCAAACCTCGTATGACATGCTCATTTTTGTAAATATCGAACGAGGTTGTGAAATTATACGCTATCAAGTTGATTAATAATCACTTGACAGTGATTTGAGGTTAACAGTATGTTGGTGACATGGAAGCTGTCAATCAGAAAAAAATAGACCTTCCAACCAAAAGAACAGCAATTCATTGCCCCACAAACTCTAATTTTAAAACAACAGCTTTTCTGAAATCGATTGTTTATCCAGGAGTGCGCAAATGATCAAGGCAAAATTTGGGTGGATGAGTATCCTGATAACTCTATTTTTTATTTGTTCGTTAACCACAATTCCGCCTGTCTCATCTTATTCTGTGGCCTCATTTCAGGGATCAGCTTATTCAGCTTCGCCCACCATTACCACCTCTGGCGGCGGAACCTGGGGCAGTATCCTGCGCATGCAATGTACCATTTCAGGAACTCTAGGGTCTTTTACCCTCACCAAAATAGACAATACTGCGTTTTCAACTTCTGGAACGGTCCGCTTACGAGTCGGTGCCAACAACGGCGAAATTCGCGGTGAGCGAGTGATTTCAGCCGGCATCCTCTCAACCACGATTGACTACGATTTTGCTTCAGTCACTGGGTATCCAAAAGATTATTACATGACCTATGACTCGTCGGCTGGCGGCTCAGCCTGGGTTGGACCAATTCGGATCACATTCAATTGCTCAATTGCTGTCCCGACAGGTGTTACCGCGATACCACTCTCCTCTGATACCATCCAAATCAGATGGAATCAGGTTTCAGGAGCATCCAGGTATAAAATTAAGCTGGGAACTGAAGAACGCGAGGTCTCGGGTGGAACAACTACCAGCTATAACTGGACTGGATTGGCTTCCGGACAGCAATATTGTTTCACTGTGAAAGCCTGTGCCGGGATAGGTTGTTGCACGGCTGAAAGCACATCAGCTTGTGCCAACATCCCGCCTCCGCCACCTCCCAATACCCGAATCAGTGGGAAAACTTCCACTTCGCTTACGGTAACCTGGGACAGTGTTTCCACTGCTACACGGTATAAGGTTAGGCGCAGTGGAACCACTGAAGAACGGGAAGTTTTTGCGCCTCAAACCACATATGAATGGGTTGGTTTAACCTCAGATACCCAGTATTGCTTTACTGTCATTGCCTGTGCTGCTCAACAAAGCTGCTCACTTGATAGCAATCAAGCATGTGATCGAACACTGCCTCAATGTACGCCTCCTGGGATCCCACAGAATGTCTCTGCCGTTGCGGAATCAAGCACGGCGATTCGAATTAGCTGGGCGGCTGTTTCCGGGGCTACTCGCTATAAAGTCACAAACGTGACACTTGGAAATCAGGAAACTGGTGATATTACGGCGACTTCATATTCCTGGAGTGGATTAACCCCAGGGCAACAATATTGTTTCATTGTGAAGGCTTGTGCCAGTTGTTGTTCCGTCGGTAGCAATCAGGTGTGTGCGATGACCTCAAGCTCCAATACTACATCCACGATTGCAGGGAAGATTTTTGATACGAACAACTCGACCGGCATTGGGAATGTTGAGGTTTGCGTGACAGGCCCTGTATCCAACTGTACGACGCGTTCCAATGCTGATGGCACCTTTGTAATTGGAGCTTTGTCCGGACTTGCTACCGGAATCTATACGATTACTCCATCTTTGGCTGGAAGAACCTTTTACCCGACTTCAAGAATCATAAAAATTGCCTCTGGAAATGTCACTGGGGTTAATTTTTATACTGACGCTACGGTCCCCCAAGTCAGTGTCAACTTACCAGCTTATGGAAGTGCAGTTTCAGGAAATGTCGTCATCAGCGGTAATGCGGAGATGTATCCTCCTGGTTTAGTGGGAATTAACCAGATCATTCTCTCGGTGAATGGGGTTGATAAAGCTCAGGCGTTGATCTCTCCGGATATCTCCTTTAATTTATCATCTTTATATTGGGTGCAGTCTCCTCCCAATTCATCAACTTCTGTCTCTAACTGGAATCAAATCTTGCCGGCAACCGGGTTTGCTGAGGTTCAGGTCCGAGCGGTTGGAAGCAATGGCAAAGTTGGGTATTCACCCAGAATCCGTCTTTCACTGGGTAATTTGACTGCCAGCATTGCTACCCCGACAGTGAACGACATTCCATTTTTGTCTGGAAGTACAGTCACAGCAACCAGTTCTGTTGTAACGGGAGGAACGCCACCATATACCTACCAATGGGATCTTGATGGAGGATGCCCACCCGAAAATCAGAACTGTAATTCAGCCACGATTACTTTTACCGTAAAGAACTTGTTTGCAAAAACATTGAATTTGACAGTGACCGATACCCAGGCGAATCAGGTGACGAGTTCAATACCATTTTTAGTTGATCGAATCAGCTTGCGCGGGGATCCTGATTTGTTGCCGGGGCAAAACAGTGCAGGTTATGGTGTCAATCCCGTCAGTGGCAACTTTTTCATGTCGCGAACCGATATCACCCTCTCTGGGGTTGGATTACCGATCACGGTTACCCGCTACTACAATAGTAGTGTTCACCCAATAACCCAGGATGTCTTTTTCGGCAAGGGATGGACCCACAATTACAACATCAAACTGGTGGATTCTTTTCAATATAATAAACAAATTACCATCACCTGGGGGGATGGTACGATTGATACCTGGTTTTGGGTCAATGGCGGTTTTCGATCTGGAAATATGGGCAACTTCGGCTTATTGGTGAAAGGCGTGATTCTGATATTTTGAAATGGCCCACTTTGGCACTCTGATTTGGCCCACCAAAG
>CAZXCE010000196.1:0-13323 GCA_964639175.1 uncultured Clostridia bacterium | reverse complement strand
TTGGGTTGAGTCGGTCGGCAATTCTTCCTCCAGACCCGGTTCAAATTACGGTCACAGGGACACTCAGCACTGGCGAAACAGTTGATTTGACCAGCAACCCGGCGACCAGTTTTCAAGCCTTAGACCCATCTGTGGCAACAGTTGACAGCTTCGGCAAAATTGTTGCCGTGAGTCCCGGTTCGACCCTGATTCGGGTTCGCAATGCCGGACTTGCCGAATGTGAGTCCCGTGCTGTTTGAACGAACGGTCTCCGTCACGGCGGTGGACAGTCTTCTCAACCGGCAAGGCCGACCCGCTGCCGTGACGACGGTTCGCGGAGGCGTGACGGATGTTGGAATGATTGGACTGGCTGGGGTGCGTTCAACGCTACTGCCTTCTGGACTGTCGGCACCTGGCGTTTCCACCTTGAATCAGGACGGGCATTCCGAATTTGTTCGTTGGATTTTCAGACCAGCCAGCGAAATCAGGCTTTCGGATGGAAACGGCGAATTCCTTCCAGATCCAGCCTTTGCCTTGCCGTTTCAGACCGTGACGGCTGGAATTGTCGGACCAAATCTTTTCAATAATCTGCTTGTGCAACTTCCGGGTCAAAACGGACAGGGAACGGTGGTCCAGCTTGATCCTGCTTCAGGTGTGACCGGAACCACCACCTTTGCCACGGGACTGACCGGGGAGTGTGAACAGTTGGCGCGGGGGCTGGATTTTCCTGCAGCCAGTCGATAGTCCAACTGAACGGGTGGTCTGGTTTGGAGACGGCGGGATGTTCCGGTTTGAATCAACTGCCGGCAATGAAGAATCCCGGCTCAGAATCGGCAGTTTTGCCAGTGAACGGGACTTTGACATCGTGATTGTCGAAGGTCGAAGGCTCACCACACTGGTGGATGTTTTGAAGAACAACACGCCCGAACCGTAATATCAGGGTTCAGGGTTCAGGAGAATCGAGTCGCTTCAATCAGTGAAGACGATTGTGACTGTGAATGCGGCAATACTTTTGAGCCTTTTCCAAAACTCAAGACTGAGTCAGGCACGACACTGAGCTGTCGTTCCCGAATTGAGTTTTGAGAGAGGCTCACAGTCTTCCTTGACAGCATTCCCCCTGGTAGACATCATGTGCCGGCCCTTTACTTTACGTTCACACCCTCCACCATTCGTCAAACTCCCGTAAGTCTTTTCTTCCTGGTGGGTTGTGGCTGCTTCAAGCAGAATCGAAAAGTAAAGCAACAAACGGCCTATCCAAGTTTTCGCGGCTGTCCCCCTCGGCACTTCGATCCAAACATGTACACATCTCTACCTGCAATTGAGCTTTTGGCTTGTCTTGTGACAGACAAAGGGCGCGTCGCAGGTGTGTGTCTTTTTTCAGTACCCGAGGCTGGCGCTTAGCGACCATCTTTATTGAGATTGTGAAGAGAGGAAAAATGGACCCAAAAACTGTCCTTCAATATGCTGTTGACAAACAAATCAAGTTTGTTGATGTTCGCTTTACCGATCTGCCAGGAAGCTGGCAGCATCTGACGTTCCCCATCAGTGAATTGCACGAAGACACATTTGAAAATGGCTTTGGCTTTGACGCATCGAGTTTGCGTGGGTGGGCGGCGATCAATGAAAGCGACATGCTCTTGATTCCGGATCCGACCCGATTCTGGGTGGATCCGTTCTTCGAAGAAGACACCCTGTGCCTGTTTGCGGATGTGGTTGATCCGATCACCAAAGAAGGCTATCCGCTTGATCCCCGCTCAGTTGCCAAACGGGCGGAAAGCTATTTGAAATTTACTGGCCTGGCGGATACGGCGTATTTTGGCCCGGAAGCTGAATTTTTTGTTTTTGACAGCGTCCGGTACAAAAATGATCCAAATTGCGCCATGTATGAGTTTGATTCAGTCGAAGGCAACTGGAACAGCGGTCGCAAGCAAGACAACCTTGGTTTCCGGATTCGGACCAAGGAAGGCTATGTTCCAGTGCCGCCGATGGATTCGCTCCATGACCTGCGCTCGGAAATTATGATCAACCTGGAATCAATTGGTATTCATCCGGAATGCCATCACCACGAAGTCGCAACCGGCGGCCAGTGTGAAATTGATTTCCGGTTTTCGACTCTGCTGGGCACGGCTGATAACGTGTTGCTCTTTAAGTACATTGTCCGCAATACGGCCTATCAGTATGGGAAAGCGGCAACCTTTATGCCCAAACCGCTCTTTGGCGATAACGGCTCGGGGATGCACTGCCACCAGTCACTCTGGAAAGACGGGAAACCACTCTTTGCGGGTGACAACTACGCCGGATTGTCCGAAATGGCACTCCATTACATCGGCGGTCTGCTCAAACACGCTCCGGCGATCATTGCCTTTGCGGCGCCAACGACCAATAGCTACAAGCGATTGGTGCCTGGGTTTGAAGCCCCGGTCAACCTGGCGTACTCAGCCCGCAACCGTTCAGCGGCGATTCGGATTCCGATGTTTTCATCCAATCCAAAACAAAAGCGGCTGGAATTCCGACCGCCGGATCCAAGCTGCAATCCATACCTGACGTTTGCCGCGTTGTTGATGGCTGGTCTGGATGGAATTCAGAACAAAATTGATCCTGGAGATCCGCTTGATAAGGATATTTATGATCTGGAGCCGGAAGAGTTGAAGAAAGTGGCCAGCTTGCCGGGGTCACTTGAAGAATCACTCAATGCGCTTGAAAAAGATTATGAGTTCCTGCTCAAGGGCGATGTCTTTACCGAACAGCTCATCGAACGTCACATTTCCTACAAGCGCAAGCGCGAAGTGGATGTGATGCGCATGCGGCCACACCCGCTCGAATTCCAGATGTACTTTGATATCTAATGCCAGTTTGTAGTCAGTGGTCAGTGGTCAGTCGTTCACTCAGTTTATTTGGTTGAATCACTTGACTGTTCTTTGCTGTCGCGAGCGGTAAATCACCACTTGCCAGGCCAAAAAGAAAAGGTGATGGAACTTACTTCCATCACCTTTTTCTGTTGAGCGAGTTCTGATTTCGCTCTTATCCCATTTTGGAATCGAATGCTCGCATTTCTGAGGAGCTAAATAGCTGATAAAAATGTATTTCCCTCAGCCCTTAGCCCAATACTCTCAGCCCAAATTGGTTTAATTGTTGCGTGTCCGCCCTGGGGTCAGGGATGGGTTGGTTGCGCGGGGTACGTTTCCGGCTGGTGTTGTTGTTACGCGACCAGCGCCGCTGCCGCCTCGACCGCCTGAAGTGGCTGAGACGCCACCATAGCCATTACCTCCGCTGTAACCCCCTTCAGAGTTAGCCAGGCTATTGAGGGTTGAACGAATCGAGATTGCCTGGGCCGGTGTTGGAAACTCTTTTGGTTGTTTATTTGGCAGTGGACGGGTAGACGCGGTTGAAGGACCGTTACCAGTCACACCCGGCATTGGTTTTCCGGAGAGTTCAGGTACTGTGGTTGGGATGTTTTTCGTGACTGTTGATGCTCCCCCGGTGAGGGTTGGCCGAATACGCACCGGTGGCACGTTGGCGATCTGTGAGTTACTTCCAGTTGTTGTACCAGTGGTGCCTGCGCTGGTACCTTTTCCAGCCCCAGTCCCTCTAGTAGGGCAGTAGCCATTTGGAAAGTACCCATAGGGTAATGGCCGATAATACCACCACGGCAGGCCGTAGCCGATCGTGTAGTTAAATCCGTAGGGTGAAAACCAGCTACTGTAGAATGGGAAGAACGAATAGCCGCTCAGAAACGGGTCATAGAACCAGAGGCCATAAAACGGACGATAGCCGAACCCATAGTTTCCGGCTGCCTGATAGGCATTGATTCCAGTCAGAATCCGGTTGTCGGTCAGGCGGGAATTGGCTGTGGCCAGGAGTTCAGCCCGCTGGCCGCTCCACATATCAAACATGTCCTGGTCTTTTTTCTTATCGAATTTTTCAATGGTTGGTTCAGCGGCGCTGGCAATGATTTTTCGTCCATCTTTGATTTTTTTGGACGGGTCGCTGGCCAGAGCTGCTTTGCCTTTTCGGATCAGGAGTTCACTGATTCCATCCGGGAGCACATTGACCCGATAGAGGCCGTCATCAATGATGGAAAAGGTTTGTTTTGGCGTGAGGACTTTCATAAAGACTTCGCTGCCATCGGTGCCGGTCATTTCGATGATCGCATTTCCGCTGAGCAGTGAAATTTGAAGGTCGTCAAACGAAGGATTGGTTAATTCAAATTCGGAATTTTCATTCAGGCGCAAATAGGAACCGGGGTTGAGCAGGATTTCAACCCGCCCGCCTGCCGAAGTTCGCACCCGGTCACCGGGTCCGAGTTCTTCAACGGATGCCATCGAGCGCCAGCGCATTTCACCCGCATGCTGGTAGGTAACTGTTCCGGATACCAGGTTTACCAGTCCAGCCCGGGCGGAAATCACATAGGTGTCGCGGCTTTGGGCCGTGGCGGCCATCGAGGCGCCACAGATGAAACAGGCCAGTATCGTCATCTGAAATAGTCGAGCTATTGATTTCATAAGCTTCGACCCTACCTTTCTTCCTGGAAGGAACCACCTCAAGTCACTCTGAGCGGCTGAATGATCCTGGGGGGCGGTTCTGACAAATTTGATCAAGTGGATTGAGAGAATGTGCTTCGGCGAAATTGTGAGTGCGAACCATTGTGACGCGAAGCATCTGAAAAAGCGAACAATTTTCGTGCCAGCCAGCCATTCAGACCAGATGGAATTCCGGGTTGGGAAGGTAAGCCAGGTCAATTGCTTGTACCAGTCAGTCGTCAGTAGTCAGTCGTCAGTAGTTCACTAAGTTTATTTGATTGAATTACTTAGCCATTTCCTCATACGGAGATTTCATTGCAAATTGATCTTATACAGGCAGGAATTAGGTGACTCAGAAAAAATCCAACCCATGGCTGAACAAAAGGTGAACCTGGTGAAGGGAAAGAAGTCGAGCGATAAAACAGCAACGATCTGCGGAAGGGACTACACGATATGGTGTAACACCTGCCTACCATCACCCAGAAGAATCAATCATAAGTCGGCCCCTTCCTATATTCGGGAAGGTGATAAAATGAGCGAGTTGTTCCAGTCATTCCATCAAAAGCGTGAAACGTGATGTGGGGAAGTCGCCGGGTGCTATAGACCTCTTCATCCAGGTTTAAGCTGAAAGAACGAAGTCTTTCCCCATTTGAGGCAAACAGTTCAAATTGAACCCTGGGAAAATACGAAAACCTCATCGCAGGCAACCACACCAGCAACAGCGAACCGGCAATCAGCAGCCACGCGCCAAGCAGTTTCCCAATCCAGAGGGTATTGGTCGAAATTGGGCGTGAGAAGAAAAATCCCATTCGCTTTTCCGAAAGCTCGCGACCAAACAGGGAAATGCCCAGGTAAAAAGCGACGCCATAACTCACGACCATTCCCAGCACCTGGGCCCCGGCCCGGATATTCTCCAGAAACTCCCGTTGATTGGCTGTTGTGGTTGACGTTCCAATCACAAATGGAAGCGCCAGCGTCGCGAGTCCGCAGATCAACGCCAGGGCCAAAATTGGGCGATTTTCAAGGAGTTGGCGCTGGGCCAGGGCGAGAATGATGTTCAGGTGTTTCATAGTGGTTTGTCTCCACAGAATCGCTGGCGCAAAATCGGAAGATGCCCACCGATGTGGATTTGGCGGGCATCTTCCGGGTGATTTGAGCTTTCGCGATCAGTTTTTCGCACCCAGGAGCGTTCGTTTTTCGCCTGTTTCCGGATTGAAATAAATCAATGTTCTTGGTTTCCCACGGATGAGCTCAGTAAAGAGTTGTGTTTCAGCTCCCTTCGCTGTTCCTTTTTCGAACCAGGAGACTGTTCCATAGAGCAACGAGTTTGACCGGGATTTTTCTTTGATCTCACCTGTGTTGCAATTAACCACGGATAATCTGGTTACAGGCGAACGCCTGGTGGTTTCGGTTCCTGAAATGAGGAGAACCTGTCCATCTGAGACTTCGCCATTGAGTGTAAAGTTCGTAGATCCTTGAAATTCATCGCTTTTTTCAAGTGGAATTGTCCGTTCAAGGACGCCTTCGGCTGAAAATACCTGAAGAAAAGCAGGTGGAATGTCTGGGTTGACAGTGATGGTTCCTTTTTTCCAAATCAGTTGAACCAGGCGCTTATCGGAAAGCGCGATGGCGGAACCGAAGTAGAGGTTTGTATCCACTGGGGGTAAGGAAAACAAGTGCTTGCCAGTTTGTGAATCAAAAACCTGTGTCGCATAGATTTCGCCAGACTCATCTCCTTGAGGACGGGAAGTCTCATTGGTCGAATTTTCTGGTTTGGGCGGGATGGGAAGTGAAATAAAGACCCGATCAATTGAATCGCAAAATCGAGGTAATTGTGCATACCCGTTATGAATCGAACTATTGGGTAAGCTGATTTCTTGCGGCAGATCTTTGAGCAAAAACCCGGTTTCTTTGAATTCACGGGTCGCACGGTTGAATTCCACAATCTGGTACCCTCGCTTTTTCGGGTGTGCCCGATAGAGTCGCAAAATATCAGATGACACAAACGTGGCTTTATTCACTGTGATATACCCTTCCTTCTGTAATTCCAGTGGGAATGTCAGTTGGGAAGTAATGCGTCGGGATTGGAAATCAATAAACTCAACTCGTTCCCGGCTGGTGACCACGAGAGAATTTCCGTCAGGAGAGAAAATAAGATTCGATTCGATTGGGAATACCAGATCTGAGTGAATTGCCTGGTGCTCAGTGCCAGCCGTCGTGTCAAGCATGGATACTGTTCCTGTTTCAGGGTTGGAACCAGAGACGACTGGAATCCGACGTTGAGAACCAATCCAGGCACACCGGCGACCATCTTTCGAACAGGCAATCCTGCCGAAATCAGATTGCAGGGGGTCGAGTGAGACCGTATGACCAGTTACAATGTTATAGAGAAAAATTGGGTGAAATCTTTCGCGGTGAGCGACCTTCCCACTGACAACAACCCAGTTTGGGTGGATTGTGGCCCCATAATCAACCGACACTAAATCAGCCGCAGTAACTGATAAAGCCCATCGGGCATAGACCTGTACCGAACCGGCACCAATCAACAACACGGTACAGAGCACGAGTGAAATCACCCGGTGTGTCTGAATCAGGTTGGTTCGGCCCTGGGTAGTGCTGATGGCTGAGGCCAGCAACATTCCGATACCGGCAATGATCCCGAACCCAATCAGTGCCTGAAACATAAGATATTCGGCATACATTCGATAGAGCGGAAACAGGCCGGCACCCACCAGCAATAGAATGATTGGGATTGCCACCAGATCAAAAATCAGCCAGCGGGAACGGGAACGAAACGCAATGCTGGCAATCAGTCCGACGCCAAGCAGCAAGAAGGGAAGCAGGAGCAGCAGGATCCACCCGTTATTTTGGGTAAGTTCCAAAAAACCTTTGAGCGGGTTTGCCCCGACCAAAAAGCTTGGAACCAGTGTTGCAAGAAATGATCCCAAGATCAGAGCCCAACCTGCCAGTATTTTGCCGGTCCATAGAGACAACGCTGGGATCGGGCGGGAAAAATAAAACCCAATTCGTTTTTCGGACAGGTCACGACCAAACAGGACAACCCCGGTGAAAAAGGCCACGCCGAGACACGAAAAAATACCCAGCATCAGTGCCACGAACGCACTGAGTTCACGCCAGTCTGATTTCAAATTTCCCTGGCTGGAAAGACCAAAGACATAGGGGCCGAAGACAGAAATCAATCCAAACACCAGAGCCAGGGCAAAGATACTTCGGCGTTCAATCACTTCACGTTTGGCGAGCGCATACATCATTTTTAAGTGTTTCATTGGGGAACTCCTTCTTCGGTTTCAACCACGGCGGCAAAGATTTCTTCCAGCGTCATGGGGACAACTTCGGGCACCAGCGTCAGTTGGGAATGGTAAAAACGTTCGAGCACGGTGCTATCAAATTTGGCGACAATCGCTTCCATGCCCCAGCCAAAGCGTTTGGTTCGAATCAGTTGGAGCGGTTCCAGCGCATCGCTTAACCCATTGGCCGCCAGCGAAGTTTGATGCGTGCAATGGATGCGTCGGAAGCGGGCTTTTAGATTTTCGACTGTGTCGCTGATGGCCAGCCGTCCATCTTTCAAAATTCCAATGTGGTCGGCCAGCGGTTCAATCCCGGCCAGATCGTGGGTTGTGATCAACACGGTGATGCCCCGATCAGCCAGTTCGGAAATCAGTTCTTCAAAAAATTCCTTGCGGGCAACCACATCCAGCCCCAGGGTTGGATCGTCAAGCACCATTAGTTCCGGTTGCGAGCCAAGCGCCAGCGACATCATCACCTGCGCTTTTTGGCCCTTCGACAAATCTTTAAACCGGGCCTTGGGTGAAATTTTGAATCTGGCAAAGCGGGCTTCGACGCCGGCTCCGTCCCAGGTTGGATAGAGGTCGGCACAAAACCTGGCCAGTTGGAGCGGTGTCATATCCGGCGGGGCGTCGGGTTCTTCGGGGACAACGCCGACGCGTTCCAAAATAGAGGTGCGCTGTTTCCAGCTATCCATACCAAAGACAGCAATCTGTCCGGAGGTTGGCTTCTGGTGGCCAAGCATACATTTGATGGCCGATGATTTGCCCATACCGTTGCGCCCGAGCAGGGCATAGACGGCACCACGTGGAATGTCAAAACTCACGTCGTTGAGGGCCACTTTGGAACCATATTTCATGGTCACATGCTTAAAGGTTGCGATGGTCTCCATACTTTCTCCAGGCTGGGTCTTCGGGTTCCTGATCAGGTTCACTCTGGCGGAGGCGGGTTTGGGCCATCGCATTTTTGAGTTCGTCAATGGCTTCTTCCTGTGTGGCGCCAATCGTGGCGGCAATCGCCGCATAGCGCCGGGCTCCGTCGCGCAGGACGTCTTTGCGCTTTTCATCTGGCATCACGGGTGGTGATTCGGAGACAAAGGTGCCTTCACCGCGCTTGACCATCAGGACACCGGCATCGGTCAACCGCTGATAGGCTTTGGCCACGGTGGCCGGGTTGACCCGAAGTTCTTTGGAGAGGTCGCGCACCGAAGGCATCGGCATCCCAGGGAGCAAAATTTCGGAAGCCACCAGATGGCGAACGTTTTCTTCGATCTGCTTCCAGATTGGGGTGGCGTTGGTTGGATCAATGTGGATGGTTTGAATCATAGGACTTAGGGTTCAGGGTTCAGGGTTCGGGGTTCAGGGTTTTCGACCGGGAGGGTGGTCCGGTTGTTCACTGGCTCACGTGGGCGAAGAAAATCATTCGTGGCAATCAAGATGTGTTTTTCTTCATGCTTCATTCTGAATTCTTCATTCACACAGGCGATGGTTTCGGCTTCTGAGCAATTCTCACGATGCGCCACAACCGCAAATTCGCGGGCGCCTTCGCGCAAGAGAAGCTGGCGGTGGTCTGAGAGCGGGAGTTGTTGAAAATCCACGACGGTCACTTCGCCCCATCTGCGATTTTCCAGGAGCCCGGCGATGAGCAAGTTATGGTAGGCTTTCGCCGTTGCCGCCGGGTTGATTCCAAGCTGTTTGGCCAGTTCCGCCGAACCTGGAAGGATTGACTCTGACTGGATCACGCCATCCAAAATCAAGGTGCGAAATCCCTGTTCCACCTGTTTCCACAGTGGAAGCGCCAGGGCTGGATCAATCTTGATGCGAAGTTGAAAGGTGGTCATACCATTGAGAGTTCAGGGTTTCGGGGTTCAGGTCATCAGTAATTCTCAAACCTGGTGGTGACAAGGTGACACTGTACTGCTGTATTGCTGTACTGGTGTATTAGTGATGTAATACACTTAAATGAGAAATCTGTCAAGCGAGGAATTTCCATGCAACTGCATGACCGTATCCATCTTGGCAAAGAAGCTGCTGTCTTAGGGTCGCGCTACATTGCCCAAACTGATGATGATCAAAAGGTTTTTCGGATTCTCACAACCTGTGGGGAAAATTTGCTCTTTGAGGTGTCTGACGGCGAGTCGTACCTGATCGCCAGTGATGGGACGATAGAGGAATTGGAGGAATATGCCCTGTCTCTGGCTGAAGATAGGATTGAAGGTAGGGCTGAGGGCTAAGGGCTAGGGGCTGAGAGTTGAAGCCAGGGGCTGAGGGCTAGGGGTTGAGGGTAAAACCAATTGAATTCAAATGATTTGTATACCCTGAGCCCTCAGCCCTGGTATTTCAGCCCCCAAGCTTGCGATACAACCACATTTTGGTGATTTTCCATTCGCGCATCACCGTGGCGACTGAAAGCTGCATGACTTCAGCCGTTTCTTCGACCGAGAGGCCACCGAAATAGCGAAGTTCGACCAGTCTGGTCTGACGTGGATCAAGTTCGCTCAGTTCGTTGAGGGCATCATCGAGCACAATCAGGTTAATGTCAGGTTGTGGAACTGCCAGATCCAGGGCGGCATCCAGTGTGAGCCGGATGGCTTCGCCGCCGCGCTTTTCCGCCTGCTGGGTTCGGGCATAATCAACCAGAATGCGCCGCATCATTTCAGACGCCATCGCAAAAAAATGGGTTCGGTTTTGCCAGACAACCTGATCTTGTTTGATCAGCCGGAGATAGGCTTCGTGGACAAGTGCCGTTGGCTGCAGGGTATGGTCTGGATGAAATTCACGATTCAGATAGTATCTGGCGCGTTGCCGGAGTTCGTCATACACGGCAGCAATCAATTGATCGGCAGCGTCGCGATTGCCGCTGGTTGCTTTGAGCAGCAATTCTGTAATTTCCTTGGGGTCAGTGGTGTGGGTCATTTGAGTTGTCTTTGGTCAGATTCAAAAAATCAGGCTGTTACTGGAAAATTCGGATCTTTGATCCTGGATAAATCACAGGAACTTACTCAGTGCAGGCGTGGTGCAAGTCAAGGGTTGAGCCCGAAACGCTGAAAAATAGTGGATTGCGAAAGTGAAGGCAAGGCTCAAGTTCATTCCTGGATCCCGGATGGTTTCAGCCAGCGTCAGTTTTTTTATTCTGGAAATAACTTATTCACTTTACTGGTTTTAAGGCCAGAAAATAAAACAAATTGAGATTTGAGAAAGCCAAAACTGCTTTGCGACTCGTAGCCCTTGAGCATTCACACCTGAATATTGTTCCCAATCCAGGACGACTTCAACTTCAAGCGGTTTCTCTCTTCACAATCATCTGACTCAATCTGGAAGCAATTCAATCTTTCTGATTCGGTGTCAATTTCGACTTCAGGAGACCAGGTTTTGACCCCGGAACATTGGCAGGCCATTAAAGGCATTATCGAACAGGCTTTGGATTACGAACCGGCCCAGCGGAATTCGTTTCTCCAGCAGGTCTGTGCGCATGACCCATCACTTTTGACTGAAGTGAAGCAATTCCTGACGCTGGATTCAAAGCTGGATCAGTTTCTTGAGTCATTTGCGCTGGTCAACCTTCCGCCTTCAACGCTGGTGCCAGCCGATCACCTGCCGACCTTATACCCGGAACCATCGGCCAGCTTTGCCCCAAACGACACATTTCTCGGAAAATATGTGATTCTTCGGGTTCTTGGTCAGGGAGGCATGGGCACCGTGTATCTGGCCCGGCATCTCACTCTTGAGACGTTATTTGCGATTAAGGTGTTAAAACCTCACCTGATCCAAAGCCGTGATGCGATTGAGCGATTTCAGCGGGAAGCCCGGATTACCGCCCACATCGAGCATCCCAATGTGGTGCGGGTCTTTGACGTCGGCGTCGAAGAAAACCAGTGTTACCTGGTGATGGAATATCTCAATGGTGAGTCGCTCAGACAACGGCTGAACCGGCACAAACGGTTTTCCGTCGCCCAGATTGCGATGTGGATTGATCAGGTCTATGCCGCGCTCCAGATTGTCCATCAGCACGGGGTGATTCACCGCGATTTAAAGCCTGACAATATTTTCTTTCATTGCCAGGGTGATCAGGAGGTTGTCAAAATCCTCGATTTTGGAATTGCCAAACCCGCCTCGTTTGCTGAAACCATGACCGATCCCGGTTCGATTTGTGGGACTCCGGCCTATATGTCTCCGGAACAGTGCACCGGAGATAAACTGGACGAAGCTTCTGATCTGTATTCGCTTGGCGTGATTTTGTTTGAGATGCTGACCGGTACCCGGCCATTTGAATCTGAAAAACCATTGACGGTGATGTATCGCCACGTCAACCTGCAGCCGCCGGATGTTTGCCACCTCGTTCCAACAATTCCAGCCGCAGTTGCCAGGCTCATCCAGGCGTTGCTTTCCAAGTCGCCTCAGAAACGGATTGCGGTTGCGCACACGCTGGTGGCTACGTTTCAGGCTGCGGCCCAGGGGCACAGTTCGCTGGATACCACATCGCACCCGGTGGTTGAAACACAACCGAATGTGACTGATTCCAGCCGGGTGACACTTCCTTTGCAGGCTGCCTTTCGCCAGCCTCGCCGTCTTCAGAAATGGATGTATGGTGGACTGGCCGGGGTGATCCTTGTGGCTTTGGGAATTGGCGTTCAAATCTGGAAACCGGGTTTGTCATCCAGTGTCGCTCCGGCGGTGGTTCGACATCTTCCTGTGGTTCAACCTGTTCCAACTTTGAAAAAAGACCTGGGCGACCGGTTTGTGCTTATTTCAGGTGGGGAAGTCTCGATTGGCGCTAACCCTGGTGATTGTCAGAAGTTTCCAGGCTGTCGGATTGAACCGGATGAATTGCCCGCCCATCGAGTTGAACTATCTCCGTTTTACCTCTGCAAGTTTGAAGTGACCAATCAGGAGTATCAGGAATTTCTAACGGCGACCGGCCATCCGTCT
The DNA here is from genome assembly GCA_964639175.1 of uncultured Clostridia bacterium. Lineage (GTDB taxonomy): Bacteria > Acidobacteriota > Blastocatellia > Chloracidobacteriales > Chloracidobacteriaceae > JACQXX01. The sequence continues at coordinate 590 of CAZXCE010000196.1, read as the reverse complement.
CCGCCACACTGGTCAAAAGGAACATTTCCTTCAGAGAGCGAAGACCTGCCCGTTACCAATGTAAGCTGGCTGGATGCCACTGCCTATTGTTCCTGGCGCTCAACTCGTGACGGAATTCCTTTTCGGCTGCCAACCGAAGCCGAGTGGGAACATGCCGCCCGCGGTCCCAAAGGTACCATTTTTACCTGGGGCGACCGCTGGCAATCACAGTGGGCCAACACCAATCCGGCCCCAAACACCTATCCTCCGCTGTTATCAATTTTGCAGCCGCCAAATAACACGACGGATTGCAGTGCTTTTGGCCTGTATGCGATGGCAGGAAATGTCAGTGAATGGACCAGTTCAGATTTTGTTCCGTACCCCGGCAGCCCATACCACCCTAAGTCAAAAGATAGTCAGTGCAAAGTGTATCGCGGCGGTAGCTATCTGACGCCGGCCAACGGCGCGCGAAATTCGCTCCGTTCGTGGACTCTGCCAATAACCCGGCAGGAGGATCTTGGGTTCCGGCTGGCGGTTAGTGCCAAATAAGATCATGAAGGGTTCCGGGTTCCGGGTTCCGGGTTCCGGGTTCCGGGTTCCGGGTTCCGGGT
>CAZXCE010000195.1:0-13344 GCA_964639175.1 uncultured Clostridia bacterium | reverse complement strand
GGCCAAAACGGCTGGCGTGCCGGTTGCTGAACTCAAAGCCGTTCGCGAAAAAGTATTGAAAGCCACCAATCTGCTGATTGTCTTTGGTCCATCGGTTCAGGGCGCGGCGCTCAAAGCCCTGGCCCGCCTGGGCAGCCTGGTTCAGGATGGAACTGAAAAGCAGGTCCATTATGTCCCGATGGCTCAGTACAACAACTCAGTCGGCGCTTTTGATATGGGGCTGACCGGAAATCCAGCGGCGTGGCTGCCACAGATTGGCAATTCCATCAAAGCCGTGTATCTGGCCGGCAGCAATCCAGTTGACCAGTATGGATCAGCCTGGAAAGACGCCCTTGGAAAACTTGATCTGTTGATTGTTCATGAACTGTTTTTGACCGAAACCGCGAGCCTGGCCGAAGTGGTCTTCCCGGTTTCGAGTTATGCCGAACAGGATGGCACCTTTACCAATCTGGCCGGACAGGTCCAGCGAGTGGCTCGGGCGCTCGAAGGCCGTGGTCAGTTGCGTCCAGACTGGCTGGTTACCCAGGCCGTAGCCAAGGAAATGGGCCTCGACATGCCGTCCAAGGGCTCAGCACCAGCGTTGCTCAAAGAAATTGGTACCACTGTTACCGGATATACCGGTGTCAGTTTGCCTGAAATCAAAGCCGCCAACGGGGCCTGGCGCACCACTCGACCCGTGGTTGAGAAGGTGGCGCTTGATCCGATTCTGGCGGCACTCAAACAGGAAACGGCAAAGATAAACACCTCCGCTAAACACCTGACGGCTGTAGTCGAACAGGGTGAAGGGTTGTTCCGCATGGGGACGCTGCTCAACCAGGTTCCGACCATGGTTGACGCCAAACCGTTCTGGGAATCCCACGCCGGAGAAACTGCCGAGTGGGAAGGTGAATTTGCGGCAGCAAGTGGAGACTAGATATCTCGTCAGTCGTCAGTAGTTGATAAGTCAGTCGTCAGTAGATAAAACCCGGATAGTGCAGTATGTAGGGGTTTTAAAAAGAATTACTCGTAAATTACACAAATAGAACCGAATACACCTGACGGGTAATTCAGAATTCCAACACTTGACTACTGACTAAAAACTACTGACTACTGACTAAAAACTACTGACTACTGACTAAAAACTACTGACTTTAGGAACATGAGGCATGGATCCGAAACTCTTACGCTATATCATCGAGTGGAGCGTCAAGATCTTTTTGATTTTTGGGATGTTGATGACCGTCATTGCCTATTTGACGTGGCTTGAGCGGCGGTTGCTGGCGTGGATTCAAATGCGCCAGGGCCCAAACCGCGTTGGCCCGGCTGGATTGCTCCAGCCTCTGGCAGACGGAATCAAGTTTATTTTCAAAGAAGATATCACTCCGCTGGATGCCGACAAATTTCTGTACACCCTGGCGCCGGTTGCGTCGCTGGTCCCGGCCTTGATGGCATTTGTGATGATTCCCTTTGGTGGTGCCATCAACCTGCCATATGTGGGCGAAATCCAGATGCACATCACGCGGGTCAATGTGGCCGTGCTGGTGATTCTGGGGATGACCGGCATGGGCGTGTATGGCATTGTGCTCGCCGGGTACGCCTCAAACAATAAATACAGTCTGATGGGCGGTTTGCGGTCGTCGGCACAGTTGGTGAGTTATGAACTCGCCATGGCGATGTCCATCATCGGCGCGATTTTGCAAGCTGGTTCACTCGATCTGGTCACTATCGTCAACAATCAGGGCGGCTGGTTTGGCATGCAGTGGCATGTCTTTATGTTTCAGCCACTTGGATTTTTGATCTTCCTGATTTCAATGGTGGCCGAAACCAATCGCGTGCCATTTGACCTGCCCGAAGCCGAAACCGAACTGGTGGCTGGATTCCATACCGAATACAGCTCGATGAAATTCGCCATGTTCTTTATGGCTGAATACGCCAACATGATTACGGCCTCGGCGATGGCGACACTGCTCTTCCTGGGTGGCTGGCAAGGCCCATTTGTGGATCAGTTCCCGCTGCTGGGCCCCGTTTATTTTTCGGCCAAAATCTTCTTTTTCCTGTTCCTCTATATCTGGTTGCGCGGCACACTGCCACGGTTCCGATATGATCAGTTGATGGATTTTGGTTGGAAATGCCTGCTTCCGCTGGCGTTGTTCAATATCGTGTTAACGGCAACCCTTTCGCTCTTTTTCTAATACTGTGACAGCGGGTGGGGCAGACAGCCTCACCCGCTGAACTTTTGAACCGGAGCTTCACTCCGCACTGAGTGGCGAGCTATGTCTTTGTTTCCACAGATTCTTTTTTGTCTTTTTGCCGGGATTGTGGCGGGTGGCGCCATCAGCGTCATTCTTCAGAAAAACCCGCTCTATGGGGCTTTTTCACTGATTCTGTCCTTCCTTGGTCTGTCAGCCATTTACATTATGCTGGGCGCCCACTTCCTGGGGGTCATTCAGATCGTGGTGTATGCCGGTGCGATCATGGTGTTGTTTGTCTTTGTGATCATGCTGTTGAACGTGCGTCGCGAGGCAACCCATATTGATCACCACGCTTACCTGAAACCTCTGGCCGGTATACTTGGATTGGTTTTACTGGCACAGCTTGTATTTGTGGTTGCCCGAGTCGCCATTCCCCAGTCACCAACCGTCAGTCCTGGTGTGGGAACGGTCGAGACTGTCGGGAAAGAGTTGTTGACGACCTATCTGTTACCGTTTGAAGCCACGTCCGTGCTGATTTTGATGGCCATTATTGGTTCGATGCACCTTGCCAAACGAGAGAAAGAATAACCTTTTAGTGGTTCGTGGTTCGTGGTTCGTTCTTGAGTTCTTCTTCGAAACTATTGATTTCTAACCACTAACCACTTTGAAACTATTGATTTGTAACTACTAACCACTAACCCAAAAACTTCCAACCCCATACCCAAAAAACTATGGTTCCACTGTCCTGGTATTTATTGTTAAGCGCATTCCTGTTCACGGTGGGGGCGGTCGGTGTGTTTGTCAAACGCAACGTGATTTCGGTTCTGTTGTGTCTTGAACTGATGCTCAATGCCGCCAATCTGGCGCTGATTGCCTTTTCCAGCTTTTTTCAACAGGCGGATGGGCAGCTTTTTGTGTTTCTGGTCATTACCGTGGCTGCCGCTGAAGCCGGTGTCGGGCTGGCAATTGTGATTTCGGTGTTCCGCAACCGTGAAACACTCGACGTTGATGAATCTCATTTGTTAAAGATGTGATCTGGATTCGGGGTGACTGGCCTTTGGTGCTTGGTAAACTCAATCCTTTAAATAGTTTTCGAGTAAAAGTACTGAGATCACTGGTTGGGAAAAAAGAAACTTCGGGATCCAAAACAACGGACTCTTTATGCTTAAACTGATTGTTCTTGCCCCGCTCGTGGGCTCGATTCTCCTCGCCTTTATCGGAAAACGGCTGTCGGAACGGCTGGTTGGTTTGCTGGCCTGCTCAACCGTTGGTATCTCTGCCATCACGGCCTTTTACACCTTTTTCGCCGCGTTGCTGCCGGCGAAAGAAGGTGCTGACGGCATTCGCCGGGTGACCGAACACGTGGCGACCTGGATGCAGGTGGGAACGTTTAAAGCCGATTTCGGCCTGGCGTTGGACCCGCTCTCCGGCATTATGGTGCTGTTTGTGACGGGGGTGGGCTTTCTGATTCATGTGTTTGCCACCGGCTATATGCACGGCGACAAGAGCTTCCATCGCTTTTTCTGCTATCTCAATTTGTTTATGTTTGCGATGTTGACGCTCATCCTGGCAGACAACTTCCTGTTGATGTTTGTCGGTTGGGAAGGCGTCGGTGTGTGCTCATACCTGTTGATCGGCTACTACTTTCTGAAGCAAGAAGCTGGCGACGCCGCGAAGAAAGCCTTTATTTTCAACCGAATCGGTGACTTTGGCGTGGTGCTGGGCGTGCTGTTGATTTTTAACAACTTCGGCACGATCAACTTTGCCGAAGTAATGGAAAAAGCGGCCCAGTTGCCAACCGAACCCTTTGGAATGGCGTCCGTGATGGCTGGAACCTTGACCACGATTGCGTTGCTCCTCTTTATCGGTGCGACCGGGAAGAGCGCCCAGATTCCGCTTTTTGTCTGGCTGCCGGACGCGATGGCTGGTCCAACGCCCGTCTCCGCACTGATCCACGCCGCGACGATGGTCACCGCCGGGGTGTACATGGTGGCGCGCTGCAATGCAATTTACAGCAAAGCTCCGACGGCCTTGCTGGTGGTGGCGGTGATTGGCGGACTGACGGCACTATTTGCCGCGACCATCGGGCTTGGACAGTGGGATATCAAAAAAGTTCTGGCGTATTCGACCGTTTCGCAGCTTGGCTATATGTTCCTGGCGTGCGGGGTGGGGGCGTACACGGCGGCGATTTTCCACGTGATGACCCACGCGTTTTTCAAAGCGTTGCTCTTCCTCGGTTCCGGAAGCGTGATCCACGGAATGCACCACGAACAGGACATGCGCTACATGGGCGGCCTCAAGAAATACATGCCTGTGACGCGCTGGACGATGATTTGCGGCTGGATTGCGATTGCCGGGATTCCACCGTTTGCCGGGTTCTTCAGTAAGGACGAAATTTTGTGGAAGACCTTTAGTACCACTGTGTTGCCGGGAGATGCCGGGAAGATTCTGTGGGGACTCGGGGTGGTGACGGCGCTGTTGACCGCGATTTACATGACACGGTTGATGGTGGTGACCTTTGAAGGCGGCGAACGCTATAAAGAAAGCCACGGTCACGACGACCACGGTCATGACGATCACCACGACGACCACGGCAAAAAAGATCACGGCCACGGTCATCATCATGGACCATTTAAGCCGCACGAATCACCCTGGGTGATGACGGGCCCGCTGGTGGTGCTGGCGGTTTTATCAGTGGTTGGTGGTCTGGTTGGCATTCCGCATGCCCTGGGCGGCCATAATCAGTTTGAAGCATTTTTGGCCCCAGTGACCGAATCACATCACGCGGCTGGCGAACATGCCGCGCCAAAACCACTTGAACCAGGGCAAAAGGTTGCTCCGGGACACGGAGTTGCTGCAACTGGACACGGAGCAGAACCAAAAGCCGCCGCTCCAGCCGTTGCCGCCAAACCCAAAGCCGAAGTTCATCACGACCCGGCTATGGAATCCACTGAGCGCATGCTGGCGATTGGTTCGGCAATTCTGGCCGCGATTGGAATTGCCATCGGCTGGACCTGGTTTAGCAAAAATCCGCTCTGGAAACCGCCGACAGTCCTCGAAGCCAAGTACTGGGTTGATGAAGTCTATGAAGCCGTCATCATCAAGCCCATCGAAAATCTTTCCCGCGAAGGTCTCTGGAAAATTTTTGACGTCAAAGTCATTGACGGGATTGTCAATGGACTGGGGACGTTTATGTATGGTCTGGGCGATTACCTGCGCGGGTTGCAATCCGGCTTTGCCCGAACCTATGCGGCATTTATTTTTGCCGCTGCCGTGCTGCTGATTGGCTATTTCTTCCTTGGAAAGTTCATTTGATCATCTGGTGACGGGTGGAGAGTTGGTGTTTTAACCCTCCACCAGGTCCCGAAACCCGAACCTCTTCTTTTGCCATGAATTTCTTCAAGTCATATATCCTGTTGATTATTACCCTCTTACCGACCCTGGCGGCCTTCTTGCTGGTGGTGTACCAACGTGCCACCAAAGCTTCAGAAGAGTCACAGCGGTGGTTTGCATTGCTCTCGACCCTGTTGACGTTTGTGCTGTCGCTCCCGCTCATTGGCTGGTATGCCGACCAGAGCCTGACGATCAACATTCCCTGGATCAAGAGCATGGGGGTTCACTTCCACATGGGAGTTGACGGCATCAGTCTGTGGCTGGTGATTTTGACCACGTTTACCATGCCGATTGCGATACTGGCCGGATGGACCGCCATTGAAAAATATGTGCGTGAATATCTGGTGTTTATGCTGTTGCTTGAGACCGGCATGCTCGGGGTCTTTTTGTCGCTTGACATGATTTTGTTCTACCTGTTTTGGGAAGTGGTCCTGGTGCCGATGTACTTCCTGATCGGGGTGTGGGGTGGCGAACGGCGCATCTATGCGGCGGTCAAGTTCTTTCTCTACACCGTGGTCGGCAGTCTGTTGATGCTGGCAGCGATGATCGGCCTGTATTTCATCCATGGCCAGGCCACCGGCAACTTCACCTTTGATATTGTCACGATTACTCAAAGCGTGGCCACGCGCGCCATTATTTCGCCCGAAGCCCAGACCTGGTTATTTTTGGCCTTTGCCCTGGCCTTTATGATTAAAGTGCCGTTGTTCCCGCTCCATACCTGGTTGCCGGATGCCCACGTCGAAGCGCCAACCGCCGGCTCGGTGATTCTGGCCGCCGTGCTGCTCAAGATGGGAACATACGGGTTGATCCGATTCAACCTGCCGCTCTTCCCCGACGCCTGCCACAAATTTGCCGTGCCGATCATTATTTTGTCGGTGATTGGCATTATTTATGGGGCGCTGGTGGCAATGGTGCAGCCAGATTTGAAGAAACTGGTTGCCTATTCGTCGGTGAGCCACCTTGGGTTTGTGGTGCTGGGGATCTTCTCGTTTACTGATAAGGGACTGGAAGGTGCGCTGTATCAAATGCTCAACCACGGCATCTCGACCGGAGCGCTCTTCTTGTTTGTCGGTATGATTTATGAACGCCGTCACACGCGCCTGATTTCAGAATTTGGCGGGCTTGTGACCCCGATGCCGCTCTATGCGGTGTTGTTTGTCTTTACCTGTCTTTCCTCAGCCGGGTTACCAATGCTCAACGGATTCGTCGGTGAATTTTTGATTCTGTTGGGTTCCTTCATTTCGCAACACAATGTGATTTACACGGCGTTGGCGGCAACGGGCGTGATTTTGTCGGCAGTCTATTTGCTGTGGATGCTCCAGCGCGTGGTGTTTGGGGAAATTACCAACCCGAAAAACGCCAAACTGGAAGATATGAACACCCGCGAAATCGTGATGGTGGCACCGTTGATTGTGCTGATGGTCATTATGGGCGTGGCACCAAACCTGTTCCTGCGCAGCATGCACGCTGATATGGAAAAAGTTCAGAAAGCGGTCGTCAAAGTTGCCAAAGCCGATACCCAGCAAACCAAACTGGCTCATTAGAGAAAAGCGAGTTGTACTGCGGATGAAGCGTTGAACCAAGAAAAGCCTTTTGAGATTGGCTCCAAAGTTTTGATCTTGTTAATCCGACATTGAGTAAAGAAATCTGACTGAAAAAACTGTCTTATGTTCATTTTACCTGAACTTCCCAAGCTCCAAGACTACGTTGTCATCATTCCCGAAATCTGCATTACCCTGACAGCCTTTGTCATCATGATGTATGACGCCTTTTCGTCACAGGATCGGCGGCGGGACGCGGGGGTAATTGCGCTCGCCGGAATCATCGGCGCGGGTGGTGGTCTGCTCCGGTTATGGAATGCTCCTGAGTACACTGCCTTTGGTGGCATGTTTGTCAGCGACCAACTGCGGCTGTATTTTGTGCTCATCTTCTTGATTGTAGCGGCGTTAGCGGTACTCGCATCCATGCAGTTTCTGGATGACGAACGGCTTCCACCAGGTGAATTTTACACCTTGCTGATGTTTGCCACGGTTGGAATGATGTTAATGGCGGCTGCCGGAGATCTGGCAACGTTGTTTTTGGGACTTGAAACGCTTTCAATCACAACCTATGTGCTGGCCGGGTACCGTCGGGGTGACGTTCGGTCCAACGAATCAGCCTTGAAGTACTTCATTTTGGGGTCGTTTTCGACAGGCTTTTTGCTCTATGGCATTGCGTTGACCTATGGGGCGACCAAAACCACCAATCTGGCGCGGATTCACGACGCCATTTTAACGGGTGATATTACCTCGATGCCGCTCCTGATGATGGGGGCAGCCATGATGCTGATTGGGTTATCATTCAAGGTTGCCACGGTGCCCTTTCACCTCTGGACGCCAGATGTCTATCAGGGCGCACCCACCGCCGTGACCGCCTTTATGGCGGCTGGTCCCAAAGCGGCGGCGTTTGTTGCCTTTCTGCGTGTTTTTGTCGAAGCCTTTGCCCAGGACACTGTGTTGTTTGGAACCTCAACCGCCAATACTGGCGGCACGCTCTATTCGACCTGGACAAGTGCCGTGGTGATTATTGCGATCATGTCAATGATCATCGGGAACGTGGTTGCGATCACTCAAACCAACATCAAGCGCATGCTGGCCTACTCTTCGATTGCCCACGCCGGATATGGCATGGTCGGTATTTTGGGGAATGACTGGAAGCCGGTGGCCTTTTATATGCTGGCCTATGCCGTGACCAGCATGGGGGCGTTTACGGTGATTTCACTTCTGGCCCGCCAGGGCGATGAAAAGACGGAAATTGATGACTTTGCCGGAATTGGATTCCAAAATCCGGGGCTTTCAGTGTTGTTGATGATTTTCCTCCTCAGTCTGGGTGGAATCCCATTGACCGCCGGTTTTATCGGCAAATTTGTGGTCTTTAAGCAGGCCTGGTTTGCCGGGTACCAGCCAGTGGTGATCATTGGCGTGCTGACCAGCGCGGTTTCGCTCTACTATTATTTGCGTCCACTGGTGGTGATGTTCTTTCAAAACCGGGAAGGCGAATATGTGCCACCGCGCATTTCTTTTGAATCGGGTGTGGCATTGGCGGCGGCTTTGTTGCTGGTTTTTGGGCTGGGTGTCTACCCCGAGCCACTGTTGAAAAATAAAGACAAAGAAGTTCCAGCCGCCGCGGCTCAGTATCAATCACCCGTTGAGAAAGGAGATTCGGCATGGGCAACAGCTTCGAAATAACCGTTGAAGAACTCAAATCCCGTCTTGATCAGGGCGACAAACCGTTCATCCTCGACGTTCGCGAACAGCACGAATATGACATCTGCCATCTGGCCGACACGACATTGATTCCGATGAGCGTGATTGAGTCGCGCTATTCAGAATTGAACCCGGACGTGGAAATTGTGGTTCACTGTCGGTCCGGTGCCCGAAGCGCCAGGGTCTGCCATTTTCTAATGTCAAAGGGCTTTCAGAATGTGAAAAATCTGGCGGGCGGTATTCTGGCCTGGAGCGATCGGATTGATCCGACCATTCCGAAATATTAAGCCTGACAGACACAACCTGATGAAAAACCAAAAAGCACGCTCTGGAAAAGAGTGTGCTTTTTGATTTTACAACCAGAAAAAAAGACTGAAAGAAATTTTCCATTTTGGTCACCTCAAGAGGGCTCAGCGTGCTTTCTTTTTGCTTCCTGGTACACTGAGTTCCTTCCTGCCCTGTTTCAAACTTCAAGATTCAGCCAAATTCATTCAACCCATCTTTCCCAAGGAAACTCTATGCACAGGTTTGTCTGGTTGCCGCCGCTGCTCAGTGTCTTACTGATTGGTTTGCTCGTGCTTGTTTCGGGTCAGGAACTTCAGGTCCAGAGTTCGACTCAGAGTGTCAGTCAATCATCAGTCAACGCGAAATCCATGCCCCAACTCACGCCGGGCAAACCGATTGAACAAGAACTCAAAGGTGGTGAAAAGCACACCTATCCGCTCACGCTCAAAGCCAGCGATTACCTGAAACTGGTCGTGGAGCAACGCGGAGTAGATGTTGTGGTGCGGCTGCTTGGTCCAGATGGAAAAACACTGCGTGAGGTAGACAGTCCCAACGGCACGCAGGGCCCGGAACCGATTTCTGCCATCATTGACCAGGGAGGCAGTTATATCGTTGAAATTGAGTCACTGGAAAAAACGGCTCCCTTTGGGAAGTATGAATTGAAACTGGAGCCAGTCAGACCAGCCACTGAGCAGGACCGGGCTCAGATTGAGATTGAAAAGCAGGCTACGGAAGTTGAGAAACTTCGTCAGGCTGGAAAATATGATCAGGCGTTGTCGCTTGCGCAACAGGTCCTTGACAAGGTGGAAAAGGTTTTTGGATCAGAACACATTCTAGTTGCTGGAAGCCTTGACACTCTGGCTCAACTCCACAAAGACAAAGGCCATTACGCCAAAGCCGAGCCGCTCTTTATGAGGGCGCTGGCAATCTATGAAAAGGTAGACCCCAACCACCCGGATATCATCTTTCCCCTCAATAATCTAGGGATGCTTTTTTATTACAAGGGTGAGTATTCACAGGCTGAATCGTTGATTGCAAGAGTGCTGGCGATCAGCGAGAAGGCGGGAAAAGACAGTGAGGACGTTGCTTCCAGCCTCAACAATCTGGCGTTTCTCTATAAAAATAAAGGAGATTACGCCAGGGCCGAACCGCTGTATGTGAGGGCGTTGGCGATCTGGGAAAAAGAGTTGGGTGCTGAACATCCAAAGGTCGCCATAGGTCTCAACAACCTGGCTGGAATCTACTATATGAAAGGCGATTATGTACGGGCTGAATCCTTGTATGGAAGGGTATTGGCAATCAGGGAGAAGGTGTTGGGCCCTGAACATCTGGAAACCGCCCAAATTCTCAACAATCTGGCGCAGGTCTACCAGGACAAAGGTGAGTATGCCAAAGCTGAATCATTGTATGTAAAAGCATTGGCAATCATGGAGAAGATTTTGGGCCCTGAGCATCCAGGGGTCGCCCAGAGCCTTAACAATCTGGCGGTGCACTATCAGGTAAGAGGTGATTACGCCAGAGCCGAGCCGTTATATCTGAGGGCATTGGCGATCAGGGAAAAGATATTAGGCGCTGAGCACCCAGAGACGGCTGACAGTCTCATTAACCTGGCAGTGCTCTACAACGACGAAAATGATTACACCAGAGCTGAGCCGCTGTATCTGAAGGCGTTGGCGATCTATGAGAAGGTGTTGGGCACAGAACACCCGTATGTTGCGAACACTCTGAATAATCTGGCCAAGCTCTACTCTAACAAGGGTGAGTATCCAAGGGCTGAACCACTGTATTTGAGGGCGCTGAAAATCTGGGAAAAGGCGTTGGGAGCCCACCTGGATACGGCAAAATCGCTCACGAACCTGGGTGAACTCTACAGTATTGAAGGAAACTATGCCCAGGCCGAGTCATTGTTGATGAGGGCATTGGCCATCAGGGAAAAGATCGTAGGCATTGAGCACCCGGATGTTGCCAGCACTCTTAACAGTCTGGCCAGGCTTTACCAGGCCAAAGGCGAGACGACTCAGGCAATTGGGTACCGAACACGGGGTAACGACACCACTGAACGCGATCTGGTTCGCAATCTGGTGGTTGGTTCCGAACTCCAAAAAGCGCTCTACCTGAAACAAACGGCAACCGATACGGATCAGACCATTTCCTTGCAGGTTCAGGCTGCACCAGACGATCCAGCGGCGATCCGGGCGGCCCTGAATGTGATTTTACGCCGCAAAGGACGGGCGCTGGATGCCATGGCCAGTGCACTTGGAAATTTGCGCAATCGGCAAAACCCAGAGGTTCAAAAGCTCCTCAACGACTATGCAAATCTGGTGGGACAAATCTCGATTCTGACACTGCGCGGCCCAGGAAAAAAGAATCTGGAAGACCATCTGGCCGACATTCGGTCACTTGAGGACCAGAAAGAAAAACTGGAAAACGAAATCAGCCGGCAATCTGGAGAATTTAAAGCCCAAACCACTCCGATTACCCTGGAAGCCGTTCAAAAAATGATTCCCACCAAGGCTGCGTTGGTGGAATATGCGGTGTATCGGCCCTTTGATGCCAAAGCCAACCGGTTTGGAAAACCACGGTATGTGGCCTATGTGTTAAGGCAGGGAACAGGGGACAGGGGACAGGGTTCAGGGTCTGGAGTCAAGGAAGCTCAACCCCACCAAGAAGCTTCTGCTTTGGCTGAGACCGGTTTCAAGGAAAAAGACGAGATTCAAAAAGCGGAACCCGGAACCCGGAACCCGGAACCCGGAACCCTATCTTGGGCTGACCTGGGTGACGCCGAGTCAATTGACAAAGTGACTGGATCACTACGCCAGGCACTCAGTAACCCAAAGAAACATACAATCCAGGAAGTCCAATCAATGTCGCAGACTTTGGACCAACTGGTTATGCAGCCAGTGCGGAAATTAGTCGGATCAACCCGACATCTCCTGATTTCGCCAGATGGTGCTTTGAATTTAATTCCATTTTCGGCACTGGTTGATGAAAAAGGGAAGTTTCTGGTGGAAAACTACACCTTGACTTACCTGACCAGTGGACGTGATTTGCTACGACTGGGCGTCAAGATTGGAAGCCAGGACCCACCGCTGGTCATTGCCGACCCGGATTATGCGGATGGGGCTGGACCACAGGTATCGGGAGGGACAGTACATCGCCTGGCACAATTGCTGGGAACACGCAAAGAAGGGCAGGAAATTAAAGCGATGTTTCCCGATGCACACTTAATCATGAAATCCGAAGCAACCGAAACGGTTCTCAAACAGGCGGTGAAGCCGAAAATCGTGCATATCGCCACGCACGGCTATTTTTTGGAAGACCGGCCACAAGCAGGAACCACCGATGACTCAACACAATCCCGGCAGGCATCGGCGGAATTGTCGAGAGACTATGAAAAACAGCGTGAATTGAACCCATTGCTGCGATCAATGTTGTTTTTTGCCGGAGCAAATCAGGGTGGGAGTGGTGGCAACGACGGAGTACTGACAGCACTGGAAGCGGCACAACTCAATTTGTGGGGAACAAAGCTGGTTGTCCTTTCAGCCTGCGATACCGGTTTGGGGGATGTCAAAAACGGGGATGGGGTCTATGGCCTGCGGCGGGCACTGGTGCTGGCCGGGAGCGAAGCCCAAATGATGAGTCTGTGGGCAGTTTCCGATCAGGCAACGCGCGAATTGATGACCGAATATTATACCCGCCTGAAAGCGGGCGAAGGCCGGAGCGAAGCCTTGCGCAACACTCAGCTTAAGTTGCTCAAAAATCCCAAACGCCAGCATCCATTTTACTGGGCAAGCTTTATTCAGTCCGGCGACTGGACGAAGCTGGCGGAATGAAGAATTGAGAATGAAGAATAAGGAATGAAGAATGGAAAAATCCTGGTGACTGGTACTTAGTGCTTTGGAACCAATACTTTCGAAGAAGAACCAGTAGCCAGCCACGATCTGCTTTCTTCATTGTGATGTGGGACGAATCACTGGCAATGACCGCCGTGGCCGGGAAGCTGGAGGGATGGTTGGAACTGACCCGCATTTCCCACATCCGCTGGCACATCCTGGGCCCTCAACCGAAGGCCGGATAAACGTTCGACGCACCCAGCGACAAACCAGATAACTGGCGGCTCCGGCAACACACATCAGGGCTAAAAGTTCTTGTTCCATAGGCAAATACAGGATGAAGAATGAGCCTGGTTCCTGGTTTTTGGTTTCGAAAACCCGGAACCCGGAACCCGGAACCCGGAACCCGGAACCCGG
>CAZXCE010000194.1:0-13450 GCA_964639175.1 uncultured Clostridia bacterium | reverse complement strand
CAAATGCCTGCCCCCCAAACGAAAACCGGAAGTTGATTTTTAACGCTCCCTAAGGGCTGAAGCCATTTCTGGTTCTCAGCTCAGGAACTGGGCTACGAGCCATAAGCACCAGGATAAGGATTTAGGCCCGCAGGGTCGTCGTTTAATAGCCGTGGTGCGAAGCCCACGGTTACGGCCAGGAGAAAATTCAAGCCATGCAAGGGCGTTGTAAAATGAGCGAGTGATTGGGCCCAAGAATCAAACAAAGAATTGCTGTACAAAGTTTTGACTGCAAGATGGTATAAACAACAAGGTGACATTCCAGTTGAAAAATCAGCCGCAAGTTCAAAGTCCAAGACAGCGAAAATCAGTGGATGGATAATATTGGGCGAAGCGGGCAACCCGCTCGCGTTGCTGTGCGGTGAGAACGGTTTTTCCGCGTCCGCTCACCCCCTTGTTAAAGCGATTACTTTCGCCATCGGCCTCGGTAACCGCGATCATTCGCCGAATATCTGACCGGGCGGCTTTCATTCCATAAAATTCCAATAGTCGCTCAATCGCCGCCGGTTTATCGGCAATCAATTCCTCATAGGTCAGCCAGTGCATCGTCAGCCGTTTTTCAGCTTCGGCTCGTTTCCACGATGCCACAAATTGAAAATACCAGGGAATGGCATTATCAATGATCAATTCAACCTGGTGGTCTTCCGGCATGGCGCGGAATTCATCCCGGTCAAAATAGGTGCTGAAAGTGAAACCGGTGCGGTAGAAATCGAGCAAGCTCACCACCGAGTCATACACATTGCGGGTCAACACCACCGGACGAATCCCAAATGCCTGCATCAACTGGATATTCGCCTCCGAAGCCCGAGCGTGCTGTTGAGTTACGGTGTTTTCCGTCGCAAATCGAGTCAAAACCGGCAGGTCCAGTTCGTGTTCGTTTTGCAGTGAGGCGTACACTGCGAACATATCCTTAAAGTTCGTCAGCTTAACCAGCGTATTTTTCAGGAAGGTTGAACCGCTCTTCATCGTGCAGGTGATAAACATATGACACCCGAGCTGGTCCGGCTTCACCGCCGTCGTGTAATCCACCAGCCGCGCGGGCTTTTTCAAATAGGCCAGCGACATCGTCAAATCAACATAATAAGAAGGACAGGGTTCAATCGAAATCGCCTTTCGAAAGCAGGCCAGGGCGGCTTCGTGTTGTCGCGAGCGATAAAATGAAAGCCCCAGGTTATGGTAGACCCGAGCAAAAGCATCGCGGAATTTGGCATCCTGCGCCATTGATCCAGTTAACTTCAGTGCCAGGGCTTCACGCAGATACGGGTTGAGTGGAGTCACATCTGGCTGCTTGAGAATATCTTCAATTCGGCGTCGGTACGCCGTCATCAAGTTATGAGTGATAACATCATGGGCCGGAGAGGTGGGCCCGGCCAGCGGTAATGCTTTTTTAAAGAGCGTTACCGCCATTTCATAGTTGCCCTTTTTGAGCCCTTCCAGCGCCATTTCCGTGAATTGTTGCATCTGTTTGGCC
Source organism: uncultured Clostridia bacterium (assembly GCA_964639175.1). GTDB lineage: Bacteria > Acidobacteriota > Blastocatellia > Chloracidobacteriales > Chloracidobacteriaceae > JACQXX01. The sequence continues at coordinate 11,940 of CAZXCE010000194.1, read as the reverse complement.
GTGCGCTGGTCCTGGGGTGCAACGGTGACCTGAATTGTCTGTGGTTTGTTCATGGGGAGACTCCTGAACTGAATAATCAGGCGAGAAAAAACCAACAATTTGTTATACAACGAGTACAAATTTTATTTTATGCTCACCTTGTAAAGCTATGTGATAAGGAGTTTTAACTTGATAACTGAAAGGGACCGTCTTGAAAGAAGCAGAGATTCCAAGCCTAAGCAGCCAACTTTCACCTGTCAACCGATTTTCCTTACTGAAGCAAAAAAGGCACAGCCGTCTGGGCTGTGCCTTTTTTGATGCAGACGGTTGAGAGGTTCGCGATGGGCTGGTCGCCTGAACCTAGCGAATTTTACTGGGGCTTCGGAACTGCCCAATTCCAGTGCCAAGGTTATTGGGATTTCCGACCAGGAACCACTGGCTGCCAGCAGCAAACCGACCGACAATCCGATTATTGTTGGTATCTCCAATGATGACCATTGGTTGACCAGCAAATGGGCCAGCCGTGAACAACGTGATGGTCACACCCTCGGCATAATTAACCTGTCCAGGCAGGCTTCCCGTCAGGGCAATGGAGGTAGCACTGTTCACATTTCCATTGGCAAACCGGAGCACCCGTGAATTCCCGGTGTCGGCAATGTACATATCCCCATCGGCTTCAAAGGCAAGGCCCTGCGGGTTCCGAACCTTGTTTAAAGCCGTCCCGGTTTGGACAAAGACCGAGCCGGTATCCCTCAGAGTAACGGTGTTGGCATTCAGGATTCGCACAATTCGACTATTGAGGTCATCCGGGATGAAGAGTCGGAACAGGTTGTCAATCGCCAACCCCATGGGTCGGCCCACCTGACCGCTTGCCGTTCCATTTGAAGCCAGCAAAACCCCGGTGCCAGGATTCCCTCCATTAAATCGCAGTACGCGACCATTTCCCGTGTCTGAAACATAGAGGTTTCCATCTCTGTCTAACGTGAGCCCTTGTGGCGCACGCACCTGGTTTAACCCGCTGCCAAGTGTGGCGAAGTTTTGCCAGGTTCCGCCACTGTCGGTGGTAAACTGGATGCGGTTGTTTCCGGTATCCGCCACGTAGATTCGCGTTCCATCTCGACTGGCAGTTATCGCCTCAGGGAGTCGGAATTGTCCGTTCCCGGTTCCAAGTGTTCCAAGTGTCCCAGGCACCAGTTGCCAAATCAGACCGTCAAAGAATTGAACCCGATGGTTCACCGTATCAGCCACGTAGAGTCGGTCAGGCTCAGTTTCAACCACCGTCACGGTAAAGGAACAGGTATCCTGGAGCCCCGCCGAATCTGTGGCCGTGACATTCACCGTGGTGGTTCCAAGTGGGAATAACGAACCAGAAGGCGGGCTGGCGTCAATCGAAGAAACTGAGCAGTTATCACTTGCCGTCGGGTTAAAATTCACCACCGCTCCAGATCCGGACGTGGCAGCCACCGAAATATTTCCAGGACAATTCAGCACCGGTGGCTCGGTATCATTGACAATCACATTAAAGCTACATGAGCCACCTCCTATAGTTGAGGAGGCAGTCACCATGGTCGTTCCAACTGAGAAGAAGCTGCCCGAAACCGGTAAGGTTGTCACCGTGCCGCAACTCCCACTGGTCGTTGGGTTTCCAAATGTAACCACTGCACCACACTGGCCGGCATCGTTCGAAACCGTGATATCAGTTGGACAGGTAAGCATGCATCCACCACCGCCGCAGGATGGTTGCGTGGCGCCGTTGCTCGTCACGCTCAGCATATAGGGACCGCTTGGGCCGGGAGGTGTCCCACCCGTCGAGTAGCCGTCCACCACGATATAGAGCGTTGTTCCGGCGGCAATATTGCTCACCGTCACTGATTCGGCCACGCCGCCGACTCCGGTGTCGTCAGCACACAATGCATCGGACAGAAGATTTGAAACCGTGTTGCAATACACGATCAGGGCCAGATCCTGTGCTCCGGTTGGATCCATCGTGATCGTCAGAGTATCAGGGTTACCGCCTGGAAACGACAGGCTGTAAACCACATCTGGCGCCGTTCCCGTCCCGGTGTACACCGCACCACCCGGCAGCGACCCGGCAAGCCCAGCGCCCATGCGGGTTGCACAGCCGGCTGAGGTGGTTGGATTGGTCACATCCGGCGGCAGGTCATAATCATCGGTTGCCCCAACCGTCGTGCCGGTGTCGGTGTAGGGCAAGGCAGAAATACACGTTGCTGTCGCCTGATTGTCGCCACCAGCCATCGGGACAAACTTGCCTTTCGGCACAAATCCATCCGGCAACGGTTTGACGACGGCTTTGACTCGTCCCTGGCGGTCGGTTGATGGCTCCTGCGGCGGAACACCCGACGCACTGGCGAAGAAGTCATACAGCCGGGCTGCCGTCGGTTTATCCCACAAAATGGTGTGGTATTTGCGCACCAGCGCCGCAGCCTGTCGGGGCTCACCCCCAATTAAGTACAAAACACAGACCATCAACGTGGTCGCGGCCAATATCCGTCGTTGAATTGGATTCAGAAAAAGCGGTGGTTTATCAAATTTCTTGTGACAATGCTTCTGTCGGCTGTGAGGCATAGGGCTCTCCTTGTGAGTGGTGACAAGTGGCAATACTTTTTGGTCGGCTGGTCACTCCGGTCGGAGCTTTTAACGCAAGGGGTTCGATCCCTTATGATCCAGGTAATTTTTATTCTGAGTTGATTGGTGACAAAAACTTTGTGGATAAAAGGATTTACAGTGTGTCTTTTGGACAGTTGACGTCCAAAAAACAGCAACATTGATTTGAACTGATCAGAGTCGAGGGATAACTGAAGTTCAAACCGTCACACTGGAATTTTGCAGGAGATGTCAGGAATAATCGTGAGGTAAGCCAAGAATAGAGGGACTTGGGGGTTACTGTCAATCATCCATTTCAGTGAATCCCCAAGGTGGAGGAAGCTTATATGAAGGACCTACTCAGATTTCGGAACGGTTGCTGGATCGAAAATCGAAAATGCCTGTTCACGCGAAGCGGTGGTTTTGCCGTTTTGGGCAAGGGCATTCAGCTGAAGGACATATTCTCCGGGGCCTAATCCATCAAGTTCAATCTGAGCGGCAAACGAGAGTTTTCCAGTTGAATCCGGTTGTTTTTTCAACGGATGCGGCGGGGTCGTCACCACCTGTTTTCCATCGTGCAAGATAGCAACCTGGATTGAAACTGCCGCCTCAGATGTGCTTTTTGGTTGCGGGACGTTAAATAGCTGCGAAACAAAACCGAGCCTGGAATTGACCTGAACCCCACGCACGGCCTGATTGACAACCTTATACCCTGGCGGAAGGATGGGGGCGCCATCGCCAATTGGTGCGCTGAAATTGAGCAGGGCGGTCGGGTCAAAGCCTCCCTGTTCCTTACAAATCAACATCAGACTGCTAAAGCCCATTTTCACTTTCTTTAAGTTTGGGACGTCGAGCCATTCAACTGCTGTTCCAATCAGCCCTGAAATCGGATCGCGCAATGCCACGCGAACACAATACATCCCCGGATCAAGCCTGACCATTTGAGTATAATTTAACCCATCCCGTCTGGCCTGTTTGAGTTGTGGTTTTGTATATCCGACATTGATGACGTTCTCTTTGAGCATAATTTCTTTGCCGTCAACAGTGTTGATCGCAAACAGACCAGTCAGCGTATTTTGCTGAAAGTCTTTTTTCTCTTCAAAAGTAAGAGAATTCACATCAATGGCAATTGTAACACCGGTGTTTGGCTGGTCTTTGTCTTCGCTGGCCATAAATGTTCCGGCCAGGCTGAGCTTTAAATCAGTCGTTGGAACAAAAGAATGAAGCGCGTCAATAAGCTGGACTGTTACTTTCTGCTGGTCGGTCAATTGTTTTTCTTTTTTCGGTTTTTTCTCTTTCTTCTCTTTTTTCTTTTCTTTGTCAGAGTGACTGGCGGCGGTAAGCTCAGGTTTTTTTCCTTCGAGGACAAAGCTGCTCCGGGTACGAATCACCAGGTCCGGGCGATTTTTGACCCGCACGGCAATTTTCAGATCTCTGGTTTCGCTGGTTCGTTCAGGATAGTAGGCCAGGACGTAATAGGCGGCGTTATCAGCCGCAACCCGGCTCAACGCCCCAGTTAAATCATTGGAATTATAGACCGCAAAGCCTCCGGTTTCCTGCGCAATCGCCTTCATCGCATCAATACTGGCGATTACCCCCTGGGATTCATACGTAAAGGCGACATTGGTTCGGTCAGCGCTCATAGTTGGAGCCGGTCCCGGTCCCAGTGCGGCATTGGTTAACCCCGCGCTACTGATCGAATACACAACCACACCGCACCGGTTCGCCAGATCAATCAGTTGGTTCATTTCTGAAAAGTTGTTGCGCAACCGGGTATCAAGTTGAAATCCATCAGTAGCGAAAATGACAGCCTTGCGTCCTGGAATGTTTTTAAGCCGGTTGAAGGTGCCACGCAAGGTCCCAAAGGTCTGGCTGACTTCGACCGAAATTTGATTCACAATTTGGGTGGCTCGCGCCTGAACCAGCCCTTCCAGACTGACTTGAAGCGCTGGTTCTCCTGGAAAGCTCTGGCGATAGTGCTCAACCGCCAGGTCAATTGCCTGTCGGTCACCTTCGACAATCCGAAAGGCCTGGGTTTCAGTGATTTGAAACTGGTCGAGCGACGAGGCCGCCTGCCGTGACCGTGAAGCCAGCCGGTCCACCGCCAGCTTCATCACACGCTGGTCGGTTGTGAGTTGTTGGAGCAACCCCAGATTGCCACTCGTACACACCACCGCCAGCCGGTCCCGACTGGTAAGATATTGATCTAGAAAACTTTTCAGTGATTTGCGAAGTGCGGTGATGTTGTTTGCACTGATGTGCAGGTCATCCACGACCATCACCAGGGTGCGGCTGCCAACTTCGGTCGTGGAGCCACTTTTGGATTTTGGCAGGTTTTTTGGATTTGCATCTGAAGGGCCAAATTTCCCAATCACTTTTGACCAGAATGCAATTTCCTGAGCCTTGCTGTTTTCCAGGAGTTCGAAGTCCTCTTTGTGTAAATCGCGCACCAGATTGCCATTTTTATCGGTCACCACCGCGTCAACCTGGAGCAATTCCGTACCAATTGAAAGGGCTGGCTCTTCCTGAGAATTTGTTTGTTCAGCGGGGTTTATGGGTTTTGATTCCTGTGCCTTACCTGCCAGGCCCACCATAAACACCAGCAGTATTCCCCAAATGACAACACGCTTTTGATCGAAGACACGCCACACCATAACATTCCCTGTCCTTCCCAAAAAATCAGAAGTGAGAGATTGATTTGTGATCTCAGATTTTGTGTTGGCCTGGTATTGAATGAAAAATTGAGAATGAAGAATTGAGAATGAAGAATGAAAACCCTATATATTCAATGAAACAGGTTATTCAAGCTGGTCAAAAACAGATTTAAATTTGTGATTCGGAGATTTTAAACTCTATAAGGAACGTTTGACCAGTCAGGATAGTGGTATCTCCGTTGCGGAAAGGTCACTTGAGCTTGCCCCCGCCCGGAGGGCGATGGAGAGTAGCCGGTGGTCGCGAGGCTTTGGGAGCTACCACCGGAATCCTGGCCAGACCAAATCGCGCCCGGAGGGGCGCTGGACCACCACCTCAATCGTGCCGAACCCCAACCATTGCACCCAAAACTGATTTTCCGGCGCCCATCCGGGCGCGAATCATTGGTGGCCTGCATTCCGGTGGGTGCGCCTCAAAGCAGGCTGCCCACCGGCTACTTTCCGGCTACTTTCCACCGCCCATCCGGGCGAAAACCGATTTGATTCAATCAAAGAACCGAATTCCATCCCCCATTTATGGGGACTTGTACTTAGAAAGGTGCGATTTTTTCCAGAAAGCGTGCCAGCCAGCCCGGTCCATTGGCTGAGGACGCAACCCCTTTGCCATTGAGTTCAACCTGGAGACTTGCAATTGATGTGCTCAGAACCGAATTTTCAGGGGTAATGTCGCGTAATCGAACAATGCCTGACAATTTCAGTTTCTCGCTTTCCCGATTGATCTTCAGTTGTTTTTGCGCCTCGATACGCAGATCACCATTGGGCAACACTTCAACCACTTTGGCGGCAATGCGGGCTCGCAACTGGCTATTGCGCTCGGTCGAACCCTTGCCGTTAAACGTTCGCGAGCCGAGCGCACCGGTTACGCCAGCCGCCGCCCCGGCAATTTGGCCCGGAATCGGCGCCGCCGCAATCACTGCCGCGCCGAGGTTGCTGCCTTCGCGGGCATTCTTGGCATTTGAAGAAACACTGGCCGCACTGGTTTCAACAATATCTACAAATACAATATCACCGATTTGTTGGGCTCGAAATTCACTGTAGACATTGACCAGACGTCCCTGGTCGGTAAATAACGAGCCAGTGGTTGGGGTTGGTGGCGGGGCCGGCGGAGGCGACACGGGTTTTTTGTTCTTTTGACCTGCACTGGCCAGGCCCGTCATCAACAGCGCCAGAATGAAAAGCACCCCCAGAAGTCGTGGGAACAGTTGAATCGAAAAATTGGATTTCATACGCGATTCCTTTTTAGAGCACCACCTGCACCATGCCTTCGTCAACCACCGTGGCCTGAAGGATGACACCTGACTGGGAATTTTTGACCTGGATTCGGTCACCGATGCGCCCTCCGGTGCGGGCCTCTCCCATCACTTCAATGGTCACCGTGCCGGTTTTGCCAATGATTCGGACCTGATCGCCGGGTTTGATGACCGTGTCTGGAAAAACCAGATCGGTTGTAATCGGACTTCCCTTGGAAACAGGTTTTCGGAGGGCCATTCCGCGAACGGCACCTGGATCTCGAAAATAAAGCCGGATGAGTTGCGCAAGCCGGCAGGGTGCAATGCTGACCACCGTTCGGGTCAAACGTTGGCCGGCAGCCAGGTTTTCGTTTGCGACCAGAACGGCGGCAAAGGCTTCGACCTGAGCGGTGGCCTGAAAGCGCCTGACCACCAGCGAATCAACCACGATGTCAATGCCGACTGTAAATGGGTAATAGATATCGCGGACATTGCGAACCTGGGCCCGGATTTCAGTTTTTCCGGTGGGCACCTGCACCACGGGTGGCAGGTCGAGCCGGACCAGTCGAGCCGTGACCCCGTTGATCTCCAGGTCAGGCAACACTGCTTCTTCGACCGCCGCTTTGAGGTACGCCAGATCAATCGTTTGGGCGGCTCGTCGAATCAAAATAACCGGCGGGGCATAAACGGTGACGGTTTCATCGGTAAACCCAGCCGATTGAATCGCCAGCAGTACCCGATCCCGAGGTAACTCGCGAACCGTGCCCAGTCGAGGTGAGTATCCCAGGGAAACCGATTTTAAGGCTTCGTCGCTTTCCGGCGTACTGGCAGCAATTTCAGCAATATCGCCCAGGGTCAGCCGGTCTTTTTCAGCCAGAATTTCAGAGCCAATGCGAACCTGAGCGCGGTCTGATTGAGCCGCCCAAACCGGGGCCAGGCCACACATCAGACACCACATCAACCCCACACCCGTCAGTATCTGGCAAAACCTGTTCACAGATTGGGGGTGAGCACCGGGTTGGGTGGTCATGAGACAGCCTGATTGATAGTGCTGAGCATTCGATCAGCCGCGGTGATGACTTTGGAATTTGTTTCATAGGCCCGTTGGGCGGCAATCATCGCGACCAGTTCTTCAACCACGCTGACGTTGCTGCCTTCGACAAATCCCTGGTTAATGCGACCAAGCCCATCTGTATCTGCTGTTCCGACAATTGGTTGCCCAGATGCGGATGTCTCGCGAAACAGGTTCCGCCCCATTGATTCCAGTCCTGCCGGATTGGCAAACGCGGCAATCTGAAGCTGTCCGACGACCTGGGCATTGACCTGTCCAGGTTGGGTCACACTGACTGACCCATCGGTGCCGATGGTGACGGAGGTGGCATCTGTCGGAATTGTAATGGACGGTTCCAACAAATCACCGGAGGATGTCACCATTTCACCCTGGGCGTTGAGGTGAAAGGCGCCTGCCCGGGTATAGGCCAGATCGCCACTGGCCTGCCGCACCTGAAAAAAGCCATTGCCTTCGATCACCAGATCCAGCGGGTTTTCGGTTTGGACAAATTCGCCCTGCAAAAAGATCCGCTCTGACGAAATTGCCCGCGCCCCAAGGCCGATTTGTAATCCCACCGGAAGTGGGGTTGACGCATTTGAGGCACCGCCGGGCGTGCGCAGGTTTTGATAGAGAATGTCTTGAAACTCAAGTCGTGACCGCTTGAAGCCAACGGTTGAGGCATTGGCAATGTTGTTGGCGATATTATCGAGGTTCCGTTGCTGAACCTGCATTCCGGTGGCTGCCGTGTAGAGTGCTTGTGCCATACCTTTACTTCCTGATGTAAAAATTGATGTTTCTGGTTCTCACCATCGTCTGGGAAAAGGCCATATCGTTGAAGAATCTGTATTTCCCCTGAGCCCGATCCCCTTGGCCCTCAATGAGATTAGAGTCTTCCGATGTCGTTTCCGACTTTGCGTCCGACATCGTTCATCAACATCGAAATTGCTTTTTGGAGCGATTCAAACTCACGCGAATGATGGATCATTGCCGCCATCTCTGAGACGGTATCCACGTTAGCGCCTTCGAGCGCCCCCGGTACCACACGCACACCGGTTACCTGTTGCGGAGTGATTCCGGTCTGATCATTGAGCGTCAGCAGGGTATTGCCTTCCTTCACCAGGTCACGGCTCGGTTTATCAAACCGGACAACCTGGAATTTATCAACCGACTGGTATCCAACCGTAATTTCACCATCGGGCGTAATATGTGCCTCGCCGGGTGGCAGGGAAATTGGCCCTTTTTCACCCATCACTGGGTCTCCGCTGGCCGTGGTGAGTTGCCCGCTCGGATCACGAGTAAAATTTCCGGCCCGCGTATATCGCAGGCCCTGTTGGGTTTGCACAACAAAGTACCCGTCTCCCTCGATGGCAACATCTAAATTTCTTCCGGTTTGACGGATGGTACCGGCTGTGGTGTTGAGTGCCGTTCCGGTGACCAGCCCGGTGGAGCGGGTATGCGCGGCAGCCTGTGACGGGTCGAGTTGAGCGGTGGCCTGGGGATTGATGCCAGTCGGGGCGGCTGATTGCTCCTGGGCAGATAGCTGGATTGATCGGTACAGCATATAGTCGCCCTTAAATCCTGGTGTCGAAGCATTGGCAATGTTGTTGGCTGTGACATCGAGGGCGTTTTGGCGGGCCCGTAATCCCAGGTATGCGGTGTATAATCCGTGATCCATAACTGATTCTCCTGATTTTCAAAGTTCCATAACTTGAGGACATTGCTGGGCCTGATCATGGAGGGAAAAACCTGGCCACCTGAGCAAAAAGCTCAGCAGGTCAAAAAAATGTATGTCGCCCAGCCCTTGGGCCTGATTCCTTCAGCCTTGACTGGAATTATCCTTCCACCCGGAGCCCGGCACCCTGGGTCGTCAGACTCAAAATAAGTTCAATCTCTCCGTTGGGGGTATTCAAAAGCGACGAGATCGCATCGGTATCAAATCCACGACGGGCCAGTGACAGGACCCGGTGTCGGCGTTCTGTCAAACTCAATTTGGCCGGCCCGGCCTGGGGTTCGGGTTCAGGTGACTGGGTTCCCGCCGGGACTGGTTTATTGCGAACCCGTGATTCGAGCCAGGCAATGCGTGAAGATTGTTCCACAACGCGTTTGGACAAACTGTTCAATTCTTCTTTGGAACTGAGCAGTTTGTTTTCTGTTTCCCGGACCTTTTCTTCTGCCGTTTGAATTGCCTGACGAATTTTTCGCATGACAATCAAACTGACCAGGCAGGTAACCAGGATCGCCAGCGCACTCATTCCAGCCGTCCAAAGAAAAATATTCATATATGTTCACCCAAGGAGTTGAGGTCGCTCTTGCGGGGACGCAATTTCAGTGATGCGGATTCCATAATATCCATCAATGACCACCACTTCGCCACGGGCAAGAAACCGGCCATTGACCAGAACTTCGACGGGTTCAGACGCCTCCCGATTGAGTTCAATCATGGCGCCATTTCCTAATCGAACCACATCCTGGAGCTTGAGCGTGGTTGTCCCAAACCGGACAACCAGATCCATTTCGACGTTGAGCAAGCGCTCAATATTGCGGTGCCAGTTTGCCGGTGAGGGCGAGGGTAACAAGGAAGGTTCTGAAACAAAGGGAGGTGCCGAGGCGGGTTGTTTCCAGGTGGAGGCCCCGCTCTTGATGGGCTGGCCGATAAAAAGAACCAGCATATCGGCCACAAGCTGATTTTCAATCGTGAAGGTCAGCTTGCCGTGATGGACCGGGCCATTGACCCAGGTTTCAAGCGGTGCCGCGAGCAGATCAACATATTTGACATCGCCAAAACGAACCTTTCCTCCTGGATCGAGCCGGGAGGCGGTTGATTCCAGGACCGTCTCAATCAAGGCCCGGCACCCAGGCATGGGTTGTGGGTCAGGTGGCGACCCGGCAATCTGGTCGAGTTCAAACGCATCGTCCCGTTTGAGCAGGCACATCCAGGTTCCTGGCAAATTCCCGCTGACAAGTGCAATAAACCCGGCAGAAAACCCGTCGGCTGACGCCTGGACGGTTTCAAAATCGGCTCCTTCCAGTGGGGAAAGCAGGGTCAATTGACACGACACCGGGAGTCCGAGAATCCGGGTTGAACGCTCATCCCAGGCTTGCTTGAAAGTGCTGAGGGCCTGGCGTCTGAGTTGGTCGGGCATACTCACCTCGCTCCGGGTTGGCTGGGTTTGACCAGGGAATGCAGGCGGACAGCCAGTCGGTCATCAATTGAGACCAGATCCCCGTGAAATTTAATCTCATTCCAGATACTGACTTCGATAGATTCATTGGCGCGACGGTCGAGCCTGACGATGTCGCCTGGCGCCAGATTCATCAAATCATCAACCGTCACCTTTGTTCCATGCAATTCAGCGGCCAGTGGTACCGACATACCCGCAATATTTTGCAAAATGGCATGGGTTTGTTCAGGTGAAACATTTTGGATTTGTGAGAACGACGCCTGGTTAAACCGGTGGATAATCGGTTCCAAGGTAATGGCCGGAATACAGAAACTCATTGATCCACGGGCATCATCAATTCGAATTTCAAACATAACAGCCAGCACAACTTCATTTGGGGCCGCAACTTGCAGGAGTTGTGGGCGGGTTTCCCAGCCGGCAATCGAAAAATCCATATCAATGATCGGTTCCCAGGCGGCGTGCAGGTCGCTAATGACAACTTTGAGAAATCCTTCCAGAACCTTTTGTTCCAGATCCGTTAAGGGCCGTTGTTTGGTTAACTGATGGCCGGGCCCGCCGAGCTGGCGATCAATAACCGGAAAGGCAATCGAAAGATTGAGTTCCAGGACGGCCAGCCCCTGCAACGGGCTGATATCGAGTTTAAAAATAGCCGTGGGGTCAGGCAACCGATAGAGATATTCAAGGTGTGATTGCTGCTCAATCGAAACCAGGGTGACCTCGGTAATGGCTCGCAACATCAACCCTAAATTGGAAGAGACATTGCGGGCGAAATTATCGTGCAGCAGGTACAGCGAGTGAATCTGTTCTTTTGAAACCCGATCTGGCCGGCGAAAATTGTATGGAATAACCCGTTGCCGCTTTTTCGAGCCAGGTGCGACCGATGCCGGAACAAAGGGTTCAACCGAGGTTGTCTCGGGCCCCGAAAATGGATTTTTGGCCACCGCCCCAAGTTTGTTTCCCAGCAACATGGATAACTCATCACCTGTCACCAGGTCTTTGGGTGAAGATTCTGCGATTGACGCGGCAAAATTTGGGTCTGGCATAGTCCTCCGGAAAAGACCGTTTGGATGGAATGAAATTTCTGGATGATGAAAGGGCTAAAACATTGAGAATCTTGTATTTCCCTTAGCCCCCGGCCCAATACCCCCAGCCCAAAATGCTATGAAGTCCCTTGTCATAACTTA
>CAZXCE010000193.1:0-13454 GCA_964639175.1 uncultured Clostridia bacterium | reverse complement strand
TACTGACTCAAAACCGATTTTCAGGTGAATCCAATGAACTTCTTTGCTGAATTGGATGCCTTGTGGCGCCACTCAACGGGTGATCCGCAGGTTGGTATTGCCATACTGGATGGACCGGTGGACGACACCCATCCCTGTTTTGTTGGGGCAAACCTGACCACAGTGGAAACCCTGGCGACTGGCCATCATTGGGTTGCCCATCACGGAACGCACATCGCCAGCATTCTTTTCGGTCAACCTGGAAGTCCGGTCCGAGGAGTGGCACCAAAGTGCAAAGGGTTCATTCTTCCGGTTTTTCAAACCGCCGGGACCGGTCTGCCAACCTGCAGTCAAATTGACCTTGCCCGAGCGATTTACCGGGCGGTTGAACTTGGTGCTCAGATCATCAATATCAGCGGCGGCCAGCTTACGCCCTCGGGTGAAGCTGATCCGATCCTGATGAAAGCCGTTCAGTTTGCTTCGAAAAATGGAAGCCTCATTGTGGCGGCGGCTGGCAATGATGGGTGTGAATGTCTGCACATTCCGGCGGCTTTGCCCTCTGTGCTGGCGGTTGGCGCCGGAAACTCCCTGGGTCAGCCGCTTGAGATGACCAACTGGGGCAAAACCTATCAAACACAAGGCATTCTGGCGCCGGGAGAACATATTTTAGGCGCCGTTCCCGGCGGTAAAACAGCGCTCAACAGCGGCACCAGCTTTGCCACAGCCCTCGTGTCAGGCGTGGCCGCCCTGCTGCTCAGTATTCAACATCGCCTCGGACGCCGACCTGAGGCACATGTCGTTCGTCAGGCAATTCTCAACAGCGCCACCCCGTGCCAACCATCAACCACACCTGATTGCCGCCGGTTTCTTGCCGGAAGCCTCAACATCCGAAGCGCACTCGCCACCATTCACAAAGGAGGAACAACCATCGTGTCAGAACACCAGACACCAGATGATGCTATTCAATTTCGCGGGGACAGTCCGGCTGAACTGAGTCGGTCAGAGCCACAACCAGTCTCCACGTTCCATCAACCACCCGTCATCACCACTTCAGCCGGAAGCCTGTCTTTATCCGGTGCCTGCGGATGCCAGGCCCGAGGATCGCAGGTCTATGCCCTGGGATCGCTTGGCTATGACCTTGGGTCTGAAGCCCGCAAGGATTCACTGACTCAGGCCATGCCTGGTGAGGATACACCCCATAACCCCAATCAACTCTTGCACTTCCTTGATAAACATCCCTGGGAGGCAGCTTCTTTGATCTGGACACTGAACCTAGATACGACACCGATTTATGCGATTCAGCCTACCGGCCCGTTTGCAGGTGTCGCCTATGAACGACTGCGCTCGTTTTTGAGCCATCAGGTACATCAGGGTGTTGAGCGGATTTCAGTGCCCGGGATTCTTGCAGGCAGTGTGAGATTGCTCTCAGGCCAAATGGTGCCGGTGATCGTTCCCGAAATTCGTGGAATGTTTAGCTGGACAACTGCCGCCCTGGTGCTGGCGGTTCTTGGTGAAACACCGAATGAAGATGAAGAACTTGAAGAATTTAATCATAAGCTCCGCAGTCTCAGGAACTTCCTGGAACGCATCTATTTTGAACTGCGAAACCTGGGGGTGAGTCCGGGCGAACGGGCAATCAATTTTGCCGCCACCAATGCCTTTCAGATCGAACGGGTTTTTGAGCGGGCATTGAATGATGACCTGGAACTCGACACCATCAGCGTCGAAAAAAGCCAGATTTGCCGGCCTGATTCGGATTGCTGGGATGTCAAACTGCAATTTTTCGACCCGGAAAAGCAGCACCAGCGGGCCCGCCGGGTGTTCCGGTTTACGGTTGACGTCAGTGACCTGGTTCCGGTCACGGTTGGACCAGTTCGGTCGTGGTCAGTCTATTAACCCGTCGGGCTTAGGGCCTGGGGCTGAAGACTCGCAAGCTCGGGGCTGAAAACGGATGAGGGAACCAATCGGCTGTCTTCAGTTCAGATAACTTGCCCGTGCTGACCGCGCACAGTACTAAAAAATTTTCCGCCTACAAGCAAAACTCTCAACAGTGTCTAATACCAGTTTGTAGTCAGTAACCAGTAGTCAGTAGTTCACTAACCCTTTTTGATTGAATTATTTGACTATTTTCTAATATGAAAACTTCATTGCAAACTGGTGGAAAGGCCTGTAGTTCACCCAGTGGCTTCCATATCATTTCATTTACAGGAGATTTCAATATGTTCCTTCCAGTTCAAGCCAAACCCGTTATCCGAAAAACTCAAACTTTGGGCCACCATCATTTTTCAACTGAAACGGGCATGACACTTTCCGCGGATTGTGCAACCAATCCTTGTGGTGTTGGAACGGGTCTTTTATGTTGTAATGGGACAGGCCAGTTTCGAGATGAGCACACCTGCTGTGACGTCAAAAAATATTATTGTACAAGAAACACCTATGGTGTCCCGTATTGCCAGCCAATTCCGTCCAACTAACAATTTTGCTCCTTCTCCATTTGTCCTGGCAACCTGAACCGAAGACAGAGGGCGTTATGGGACTCTCCATTGTTGAAAAAAAGCGGGAAATCAGTAGCTCGCGATTTGAACTCGACATTCAGTGGGTTCTGGATGGTCCCCATCGGAACGGGTTGCTGGTTCAAAAAGTCAGCCGAAATGACAGGCAACTCCAGTCGTTTCAAAATGTGACCGCTACGGCCACCGTCTATTGGGAAGCCTGGGTCATTCAAGACTATAAAGTCTATGGGGTAAATCCGCTTGGACCTGAGCTAATCCTTTTGTCTGGAAATGTATACCACGATACCTTTGCTGGTCCGGCATCAGGGGTCGGAGGAACAAGAATCATCGGTGACGTCTACTGGATTGATAAAGAAAGCCCTGATTACCTCAAGGTTTTGAACCGGATGCCTCCGGGAGGAGTGCCGGACGCGGCGTTTCTGTTCTCGACTTACAACAACCCATTTGACGGTGTAGTGCCGACGTTGCTGCGAACGAGAGACGAATTCTTTTTGTACGAGGTTTTCTAATTATGAATTGCGGGCTCTGCGATACAAACAAAGATCTGGTTCGCCTGAATTGCGGGCAAGGGTTGCATCTTCTTTGTGTTTCCTGCAACAACCAGTTGTACAACACGCCGCTCCGGGATGGAAGTAATCATGATGTGCCAGGCACCCACACGACGAGATGCCCTTTTTGCCGTGCCCAGTCAGTGGCACTGGTGGATAGATCCCTGGTCCCCAGGGCGGTACTGTTGAATCTGCGTCAAACCATTGGAGTTACGGTTGACCGATACGTTCGCCCTCTCTACGACGGGTTGCCGCCTCCAGTGAATAATTAATACCAGTTTGTAGGTAGTCGTCGGTAAAGACTTTACCAAAAATTTCCAGGCATTTTAACCACGGAAAACACGGAAAACACGGAAAAAATCAAGCATTTACCAAATCCAATCTCCGTTGCGGAAAGGTCGATTGAGCTTGACAATCCCCGCCCGGAGGGCGAAAAACGACCTTTCCACAATAGATGGATTCTCTTTCACTCGTGCACAGCAAGCTGGTAAGTACCTTGTCATATTTTTACTGAGAGATTGAAATTTTGTAAGTGTTTGACCTTTTTCGTGGTTTTCGTGGTTAAAAATGTCTTGGAATTTTCGGTAAGGTACTTAAAAAACCATTCTTACCCCTCAGGAGGAATTTCAATATGCATTTACCTATCCAGGCAAAGCCAGTCAATCGGAAATTTGTTCCAGAAACAGCCTGTATGGAAGATATGGCCACCGGTATTCGGCCCTCTGGATACACCGAAGCCACGGCCTACATTGGCAAAAGCGCGCCTTCCCCTTGCCCAAGAGATTGGACCGCTTCCGATACCGCGGAGGGGTGTTCGGAGGGTGCCTGCAGCCAGGCTCAAACCAAGGCGATCAACCTGTTAAACAAGCGTCTTGACACGAATCCGGATAAACGATATGCCGATTGTAAACAGTATGTATATGCCAAAACAGCCTGTACAAAGCATGATTGTTAACCCCTGTTTACAGCAAGCCGCCTGAAAACTTCAGGAAGGTTAAAGCCGCTGGTCATTTCATTCCTGACTCAAGCCTGAAAACCCTGACCTGTTTGTGAATGTTGTATTCACCTGGGCCAATAACTGCCTCAATCAGCTACCTATACAAAGGAGAAAGTCATGAGTTCCATCACCATCATCAATGGTACCAATGAAAATGTCCGCATTGCCGTATTCAAGAAACCGTACAAACAAGCAACGTTCAATACAATTGCCTGGCGGATCGTCGCCCCGCCGCAGGGCGGGTTGACCCGAGTTCCCGTTCCTACCAACTATGAAGTCTTCGTCAATTATTCGTTCATTGCCAACGAACGAAATGACCCGAATGGCGGAAATCAGACCGTCAAGCTGCCGATTGATTCCACCACTGGCCGGTTTATTGTCAATTCTTCCCGGACCAATGACGGGCAAGATATGGTGGCATCTATTGAACAATCCTATACCGAACTGGTGCTCAATGAAATGCGGATTGAGAACCAGGCCGGGTTTGGCGTGTGGGGCCATATCACCATGGATGGCGATGATGTCTATCCGCCACGGGTGGTTTCGCCAGGCCGCGTGCTCCTTGAAGATCTGCGAACACCGCTCTACCTGGCAGTGGTTGACCTGTTTATTTCACAGGGAGATCGGCTCGTTCAGGAAGAAATCAGCATGACGCCAGTGGCGGTGTTGATTGGGAGCACGGTGACGGTAACCGGGTCACAGTTTGATGGATATTCCATTCGCTAAACCTCCGACCTGGTAAGTTGAATTGCCTTTCATCCACGTGTAGTTGCAAGCAACGACCTGGAATCAAGCTGTGGTGACTCCAGCGAGTTGCTTGCCACACGTTCTTACAATTGACCTATCTCCGGCCATCATCACCTGTGGTGTGTCCGGACAGGAGAAAGGGTCGCTTATGGCTACGGACTGGTATTCACTGGATTTTGATTTATTGAGGGTCAACTGGCGGCTGCGAAGCTCAAATGAGGCGTTTAAAGTCGAGTTGTTCCTGGAAGGCTTTGAATTCCTGGAAACGATCATCAACGGCAAGCAAAGTACACTTCGATTCAGTATCAAAACCGAAGACGGGAGCACCACTTATAAAGGAAAACTGGTGGTCATTCAGCCGCAACCGACGACCTCGCCTTCCACGTCAAGTACACCGACAGGTGAACCACCGGCGCCGTATCTGTATATTGCCCTCAACTGGCCGGGCAGTTCACAGGAATACTGGTATCAGTTGTACCCGACTGACCAGGCCGCATCTACGGGAAAGCCGAAAACACCGCCGCAACCGGTAACGCCTCCAAACCAGATCACCGGAATATCCCAGCCTGTAAATCCGCAGCCCCAGCCGACGCCACCATCACCCCAGCCAGTAGTCGTCACACCTCAACCGGTGGCGCCAGCACCTCAGCCAACACCACCAACACAACCTGCGGAAACCAGCCCGCCAGCAAGCACAACCCCAGTTCAACCAGTGAACCCTAATCCACCACAGCCTGTACCCGTGCCCTCGCCCGTGACACCGCCGCCATCGGCATCACCAGGAGACCAACCATCCTCACCGCCCCAGGCAACCGGGGCGACAGCTTTACCAGACCCGGCACCAACGGCGCCAACGATTGGATTGCTCCCGAAAAAACGTGGGAAATCCTAATGTGTAGCAGCTCACACCAATTTGCAATGAAATACCCCTCTTAGAAAACAGTCAACTGATTCAACCAAATAAACTTAGTGAACTACTGACTACTGACTACTGACTACAAACTGGTATAAGCGACAAGGCATATCCATATGAAAGCCAAAGACTGGTCTTCAAAAAGCTTTAATGGTGTGGTGGTTCGCTGGCGCTTGATTTATTCCAGGGACGGGTTTCAGGTTCAAATTGGATGGAACGGCGTCACGTTTGTTGAAACCATCGTGTCCAGCGAGCAGAGCGTGCTTCCATTTAGCATCCGCAGTACGGACGCTGATTTTCTGATTGCCATTAGCGGCGTTATCCAGTACCAGCCGGGACCAAGGCTCACACTGCTTGATTTTAAATACCCGGAAGGTTACTTGAAAAAATGCACGCTGGTGCCATCAGAGCCAGACGAACCTGACACGCCTGATGACCGTCCATCAGATATTGACTCCGGTGAATTGCTCCCGGCAGAAGTACTGGTTGATTCTGAACCACATTCTGACCTGTTTCCTTATTTATATTTGAGAACCTGGCCGACGATAAGCCCAGAGACGCTTCAACAGAGATTTATTCAATATGCGGGACCGATCCAAAGCCCGCCATTTGACACATTGTACGGGATCCTCGTGTATTTCAAGAATTTGCAGAATCGCGAGGCGATGGAGCAGGAAGCCGTGGCCTTTATTGAAGGCGCGCCACCGTTTGATCTTGGGCAGTACATCCGCCATGTGAGCCAGATCAAGTCCCCGCTCAACCACTTTCCGGCGTTCTATGCCCGGCTTTGTCAGACAGAGCCGCTCGATTTTGAAACGCTCAAAGGTGAGATCGAAAACCAGTTGGGATTTTCAACCTGGACCGAAGTCACGACTTATGTCCTTGAAAATCAAGACTATCTTTTAGAAAAAGACCGCGTCTGGCAAAACGTGTTTGCGTTGCTGATCGTGTCGGGGTATCGCCCGGAATCACTCGATGAGTTGATTCGCATCCTGGTGGTGTGCAATCTGATTGAAAATCTCGCCATGAGCCCAGTGACTGGAGGCATCACCTCACATCAGATTCGTGAATGGCTCAAAGCAACGATTCTGCTTCCAGAGGCGGTGTTTCCGTTACCGGCCAACCCTCAATCGCCGCCGGCTTCCCAGTCTGGAAAATATGGGCTTTCAGGTATGAAGACTCAAAGCTGGATTGAACCCTATGCAATTGCGGATTTGCAGATGGTTCGGCAGCGGATTGTGAAATATCAGCTTGGGGAAGTGGCCTATATTGAAAACATTCTCAAAGGTGAACAAAAGAAAACTACCCGCCGCAAACTCAATCGGGTAAAAGAAACGGTTTCCAATATCTCTTCGCAAGCCACTGACCTGGAAGACCAGGTACAGGGAACCCGAACCGACCTGATCAATGAAGTTCAGAAAACCCTGGCGCAAAACACGGTAACCACCAATTTTGGTGATAACGGCCTGCAAACCACCTACGGCCCACCAATTACCGCCACCGTCAAAGGCAGTTGGACAGTTGAAACCGGTCCGCATACCAATCTGGAAACGACTGCCCGGTATGCTCGGGAAATTACCACCCAAACCGCCCATCGAATTGCCCGCCAGGTGAGTCACACCCGGACCACCCTTTCCTTTGATGAAACTGAAGATATTTCGGTCCATCGGTTTGATAACCGGCAGGGAAGTCAGAACGTCCGTGGAATTTATCGCTGGGTCAACAAAGTGTACTCAGCCTTTGTGGTCAATTATGGTCATCGGCTCCTGATTGAATTTTCGGTTCAGGATCCGGCCAGATTTTTCATCCAAAGTAAGTTGCACACCCAGGGCGTCTCGCTGGTGGAACCGGTTTTACCAGAAGGGTTTACTTTTCAATCCATCACCCGTGACAATTACGCCCTGCTGGCAACTCAATTTGAAGTGAAAAACCTGACTCCCCCGCCACCGTCACTCTTGATTTCGGCCACTACCTTTTCCGATGGTGAGCCGGTTACAGCGCGGGAAATTGCCATCCCTGACGGGTATGAAGCTGAAACCGCCTATGTCATCTATGTGCTTCCGAAAGATCAGACCAGCCTCAAACTCGTCGGACTGGTTGGAAGAAACTCTTTTGAATGTGACGCAACCCAACCGTCTGGAATCAAGTCGTTTCCACTGAACCAGGAGCGAAAAACCGTTCCAACCGCTGCCACCTGCCACGCCGAGTTGACTTCGCCGCCACAAATGATTGAAAGCGCCTATCTGGTCAATATCGAAATCGAATGCCGACCCACGGCAGAATGTTTTGAAGACTGGCAGTTAAAAACCTTTGCCGAAATTATGCAGGGATACAACCGTCAGCGAGCGGCCTACTATCAACAGGAAGGCGTGGGCGTGCCAAAAGACAGGTTCCATAACCCGCTGGCCCTGCGGGAAATTGAGAAAAATGAACTCCGACGAGATTGTTTCAAACTCTTGCTGACTCAATTTCAAAAACTCGTCGGAGGCACCTCCGACCCTGACGAACCAACCGCCGCCGAAGTGAATGAGCCCCGGTATCTCCAGTTTTTTGAGCAGGTGTTTGAATGGAATGAAATGGCCTATTCGTTTTATTCCAGCCTTGCCGATCAACTGCCTCTGCTTCCAGCGGCCCAATTGATTTTGAATCTGATTCCGGAAGCCGATCAACTTTTTACGATGTTCCTGCAGGCCAAAAGCGCACGCATCCTGGTTCCAGTCCGCCCAGAATGCACGTTGCCGGTGTTGTATTTCCTTTCTTCAGGGTTGATCTGGGTGGGGCAACCAGCTTTAACGCCTTGTTTTGAACAGGTTGTCTCGATTGTGAATGAATACAAAACTCTGTTTGACCATAAGCATCCCACCCCGCCAGCCAGCAAACCCTGGGAAATTATCATTCCAACGGCGATGGTTATGCTGCAGGACACTTCAGAGTTACCCAATTTCCAGCGGAAATGAGACAGTTTCGGGTTCCGCGCTTCCAGGTTTCAAAGACAAAAAGGACCAAAACGACATAAACGACATAAATTTTGAAACCCGGAAGCGCGGAATCCGACTGACATGCCTATGATTTTTCCAATTCCATTTCCACCACTTCCACAACCAGTTCCGGGGTTAACCATCCCGGCAATGGGCTTTCAAGTTCCGGTTGGGGTCGTTGTGGCCTTTGCCGGAGCACTCACCAGCAGTCAAAGCGGTACATCATCAACTCAACAGTCACCTGATCTGGCAATTCTCCTGGAATCACAAGGATGGCTCGTGTGCGATGGAAGATCAATCAAGATTGCCCAGTACCCGGAATTATATCTGGTGATTGGAAAAGTATATGGGAAAGGCAATCAGGACGATGAATTTTGCCTTCCTGACTATCGAGGGTACTTTTTCCGGGGCGTGGATGGAGGCACCGGCAATGATCCAGATGCTTCGAACCGAAAACCACAACCGTCAGGAGTCATGGCACCAGATAAAGTTGGTTCGATTCAGGAAGACGCGCTCCAAAAACACGACCATATGTATCAAAAAAATACGGCGCCACTCCCAGTTCAAGGTGGGGCGGCAGAAGCGCCATTGATTGCGACGCAACCCGTTTTGACAGAAAACGGCCCAACCAACAGTCTGTCTCCGCCTGGAACCGTCAAGGTTAGTGACAGCGAAACCCGGCCAAAAAATGTGTATGTCAACTACCTCATCAAATCAACCACGGCGCCCAATCCAAATTTTTCAGCCATCCTGGGTGTGATTCCACTGATGAATGATGACCTGTAAGATCAGTTTGGAGTCAGTAGTCAGTAGTTCGTTAAGTTTATTTGATTGAATTGTATTTCCCTTAGCCCCTAGCCCGATACCCTCAGCCCAAAATGGCATAACGGCTCTGTCACCCTGGCGAAGTCGCCCCAAAACCAGCTTTGCTCCTGGAGGACTGGCAATGCATTCCACTGAAAAAGAAGCACTTGTCCGGGCACTGGCCCACCTTGGGCGGAGAGGATTCAGGCCACATCACCGCCTTCAAATTTCTTCGCCAGACTCGATTCCGATTCAACCTCCGAGAAGCAACCCGCTTGAATCGGCCTTAAATTCCGATCCACTGGTGAGTTGTATCATGCCGACCGCCAATCGCCCGGTGCTGGCGCTTCAGGCAATTCACTACTTTTTAAAGCAAACTTATCCAAATCGGGAATTGATCATTATTGACGATGAACCCGGCCACCTGCGCGAAAAGGTACCCGCCGATTCAAGGATTCAGTACTTGACCGTTCCAGTCGGAACCACCATCGGAGCAAAACGAAACCGTGGATGTGAAGTCGCCAGAGGTGTGATTTTTGCCCAGTGGGACGACGACGACTGGTATGGCGCTGACCGGCTCAAAGTCCAGGTTGAACCGATCATTGGCCAAACAGCCGACATCACTGGCTTTCACGACACGATTTTTTTTGATTTGGAACGGTGGGAATTTTGGAAATGCAATCCAACGCTGCACCGACATATGTTTGTGGAAGACGTGCCCAGCGGCACCCTGGTCTATCATCGGCGCGTGTGGGAAAAACTGGCTCGCTATCCAAATCAATCGCTGGCCGAAGATGCCTTTTTGCTCAAACAGGCCCTCCGGCGTGGGGCGCGACTGTGTCGGGTACCAGGTGAACATTCATTTCTTTATTTGCGGCACGGCACCAACACCTGGAAGTTTGGACTTGGCCGATTTGTTGACCCAACCGCCTGGTTTCAAATTGAAGAACCAGCCTGTTTCACTGTTGACCGGGCCTTTTATCAATCACAATCAGCCGCCGGTCTCAAAAAAGCGGCGACGTTGGGTTCAGAGACTTCATTGCCGCTGGTCAGTTGTATTCTGCCAACGGCCAACCGGCGTGGGTTTATCAGTCAGTCAATTCAATATTTTTTGAGACAAAGCTATCCAAACCGCGAGCTTATCATTGTGGATGATGGTACTGACCCCATCAGTGACCTGGTTCCGGCAGATGCCCAAATCACATACCACAGGTTGACGCTCAGACAGTCGGTTGGGGCCAAACGAAACATTGCCTGTCAGGAAGCACACGGGGACATCATTGTTCACTGGGACGATGATGATTGGACTTCGCCCGAGTGGATTCGCTCGCTGGTTTCAACTTTGACCAACCAGCAAGCGGATATTGTCGGTCTCAAGGAGATTCTTTTCCTGGAACCAGCCACCGATCAAGCCTGGGTGTATCGCTACCCATCTCATAGCCAGGATTGGGTGTATGGCGGCACATTGTGTTATTGGAAAGATTACTGGCGCAACCACCCCTTTCAAAACCGCAATGTTGGTGAAGATGCTCAATTCATTTGGAGCGTTCCGAACAAAAAAGTGGTTTCACTCCAAACGCAGGCTGACTATGTCGCCATTATTCATCCACAAAATACCAGCCCCAAACACACCTCCGGCCACTGGTGGCAACCTGTACCACCTGAAACAGTCTGGTCGTTACTTGGTAATGATGGGAGTTTTTACCACAACCTGAATCATAACCAGTTTATAGTCAGTAGTCAGTAGCTTACTAAGTTTTTTTGATTGAACTACTTGACTATTTTTTCATTCGAGCCTGTCGTTCCAAATTGGTCTTAGCTACCGGGCTTCACTTTCCACCACTCTGAAGAATAATCGGCGCGCAATAGGCCAGGATTTCCGCAGGCCAGTTTGAGGTTCGCTTTTCCTTAAAAATAATTGCATCCCCAATTCGATCAAGTTCAATCAATCCACCTTGAAAATCCTTACCATACAGACGGTCAATATCGTTATCTTTCGGCCAGGATTCCTGATCGGCACATCGGTTGTCCAGATGAATCAGGTAGGGCCGCTCAGATCTGATGTGAAACGTAAATTTCACCTCATCTGCTTCACTCCGGATGGTTACCTGGTCGCCAATCTCAAGCGGAAAAAAAATACCGATTCGTTCAGCCACATAGGTATCTTCTTTGTAGATGATAGACCCATCCAGCGAACAAATGGTGACTGGAATCGGGGTTTCCCATCCGAGCGTGTTGAAAGGAACGAGCACCGAGCCTTCTTTGGGAAAGTAAATCTGTCCGATGAGCTGACTCAGGTTTTTTCGAAAGTTTTTTTGGGAATGGGATTTATATAGTTCATCAAAATTGGGCAGGTAGGGTTCAGTTGGGGGAGGTGGCAACAATGGCAACAACCGGCTGGAGACCTTGTTTGGAAACTCCACGTAAAACGTTTGCCGGCTGGTCAGGATAATCGGTGGAAACAGAATCGCATCGCGATACGATACAATCAATGAGGGAACATGGTGATCAGTAAGTACCCATCCAACCATTGATTGGTCGGCTTGTTTCCCTTCGGTGTGGGGGTTAATGAAGAGGGGGCAGAGCCCGGAGGTAACCAGCATAACTCCAGGAATTTTTTCAGAAATCAGCGTTTTCAAGTAGGCACTCATGGATTTGCTCCTCATTAAGTTGAAAGAGGTTGAGGTGAAACAACCGGAGCATATCACGAACCAAATATCCCCCACATTTTTTTCATCCGGCAGCCAAAATTCCGCAGCTTGAAATAGGAATCAGCAAACTGAGGCTGAATTTTGTTATTCAATTTTGGTTGGTCCTGGCAAAAGGTCCAATTGCTGGCGGAGGAAGCGTTGTTCAGGATCAGAACAAGAGCACTCAAGCGCAGCTTGAAACCAGTGAGCTGCCTGATACGGTTCACCAAGTTCGCGCCACAATTCACCCAGTGTCGCAGGCAGCAAATAATACTGATGAAGTGCCGGATGGTGACAAATGGCTTCGAGTGCGGAAATACCAGCTTCTGGGCCCTGAAGCCGGGCAATCGCCACCGCCCGGTTTAAGGCAATCACAGGTGAGGGATTGAGGGTAAGCAACTGGTCATACAGGCCGATGATTTGCCTCCAATCAGTCGCCTCAAAACTGGGCGCGACAGCGTGGGCTGAGGCAATTGCGGCCTGCAGGTGATATTCGGTTAATTCTTCGCCAGCCGCTGATTGTTCCAAATGGCGTAACCCCTGAAAAATCAACCGCCGATCCCACACCGACCGATCCTGGTCACGCAGTAAAAACAACGCTCCGCTATCATCAACCCGAGCCGGAAGCCGTGCTGCCAGCAACAACATCAAGGCCAGCAGGGCATGACATTTCGGAAGATTGGTAACCGGGTGGCGAACCAGCACCTGGGCAAATCGCACTGCTTCAGAGCACAATTCGGCCCGGATCAAGTTTTCTCCCTGATGGGCAGTATATCCTTCATTAAACAGGAGATAGAGAACTTCCAGAACCGAATCAAGACGGGAAGAAAGCTCATCGGAATCCG
Source organism: uncultured Clostridia bacterium (assembly GCA_964639175.1). Lineage (GTDB taxonomy): Bacteria > Acidobacteriota > Blastocatellia > Chloracidobacteriales > Chloracidobacteriaceae > JACQXX01. Next base: position 440 of record CAZXCE010000193.1, on the reverse strand, counting down.
GCAATTCAAAAGTGATATGGTCGTCTTTGATTTGCCGTTTGGCACGAACCAGCCGCTGGGCAATCGTGGCTTCTTTGGACAAAAACGCCCGGCTGATTTCGCTCACGCCAAAACCACCGACTGTTTTGAGCGTCAAAGCAATCCGAGATTCACGCGAAAGTGCAGGATGACAGGCCATAAACATCATGCGCAATTCGTCATCAATCAATTCCAAACTTGTCTCGGTCACTGGTTGACGAATTGCCAGGGCTTCTCGGACAGCAAATGCCTGCTGCAAGATACCGGCTTTATCCGCCAATGAGCTTTCCCGTCGGAGCACATCAAGCGCACTGTTTTTCGCCACCCGCACCAGCCAGGCGGTTGGATTTTCAGGAATGCCGCGATATGGCCAGACCTGCAAGGCTTTAATCAGGGCTTCTTGAACCACTTCTTCAGCCAGT
>CAZXCE010000192.1:0-13455 GCA_964639175.1 uncultured Clostridia bacterium | reverse complement strand
GGGTTTTATCCCAACTCCCAGAAATCACAAAGCGCCCATCTGGACTGAAGGCAACAGATGTTATGTGTCCCAAGTGTCCAAGTCGAAAAACCACATGAACTGAAATGGCCTGAGCTAGATTGGAAGGCGCAGATGTAGCCAGAGCCCTCGCCTCAAGTTTGCTCAGCATTTCCAGCCCGCGCCTGGCCAGACGATCAGAGCGTTTTGAAAGTGATGAAGCCCCAGGTTGCCGGGTCAACGCATTTTCATTTTTGTCATTGGTATCAGTCATAAAGCGGCTCTTTCGAAATCAGACGTTGAAACAGCCACAGGTTGGAAAAACATTCTCGCAGAGATGATGATTTTCTGGCAATTCTTCTTGAAGATACACTTTGTTGTGGAAAGATCGCCTACGCTTGACAGATCCCGCCCGGATAGGCGGCGGAGATCAGATTTCGGTGGGTGCGTCTCAGAGCCGGCTTCCATACCTTTCACGTGTAGGTTTTTGGTTCTCATCCTGAAAGGATGGAGCAAGTTTAGCCGGTGGTCAGCGTCGCTTTGGACGCGCCACCACCGGATCCTGGTCACCTTCAATCTTTTCCCTGTACGGCCCGCGCCCCGTTGGGGCGCGGGCCGTGCGGGGGAGGAGCAGAAAACCATCCTGTTTCCGGTGGTAGCTCCCTGCAGCCGAGCAACCAACCGGCTAAGCTTGCTCCATCCCTCGGGGATGAAATCAAAAAACCTACACGTGAAAGGAGCCCTGAACCCTCATTCAAATTATTCTTCCCGGCGGATTGATTCAAACTCGGCCATGGCCTGGAAGGCACGGCGGCGCATCGAGTACTGCATTTTTTCTTCAGGAGCCATTTCGCCAAAAGTGCGGGTTTCTCCGTCGGGAATAAAAATCGTGTCCCAGCCAAATCCTTGATCGCCCCTGGGATGGAGCGCAATTTGACCATCAACCCGTCCGACAAACAGACTCAATTGCCCGTCATACACAGCCACAATGGTCTTGGCCCAGGCTTTCCGGGTTGGGAACGGGTCGAGCATCCGGCACATGCCTTCTGTTTCAGTCCGTTTTAAGAACCATTTGACCAGCGCGCCGGGAAGTCCATTGAACGCTTCGAAATACAGCCCCGTGTCTTCAATCAGCACAGGTTTGCGGCCAATAGCCTGATAGGCATGGAGCGCCTTGTGAACCACAACGTCTTCGACGTCTACGGCCTGGAGTTCCGGCAAGTCCAAATCACACCGCTGGAGCGAGCGGCGCAGGATGAGTTCGGCTTCGCGGAGCTTGTTGTCTGATTGGGTGACAAAGGTATAGTTGATCAGTGTCATATCCTACCATTTAGAGTTCAGGGTATCGGGTTCAGGGTTCAGGAAAATACAGTTTTTTCAATGGTTTAGCCTTCCCATACCGCGAGGATTTCGTTCCCAAATGGTATGAAATCACGGAGGGTTTTGTTTTTGCGATTCAAACCACTGGTTTCAGGCTGAACAATCTTTGAGATCAAGCAAAGCATTTTCCGGTTATTGGTGCAAGCCCTCATTATCATTGCCTGGAGGTAATGTCACGAGAAGCTACAGGCACTCAAGCTTCTCCAATTTGGAGTCAGGGTATCAGGATCAGGCATCAGAGAAGCACAATTTTTTCAATGAATTAGCCTTCCCGCAATACAACCTCTTCCTTGCAAACCGGTCTTAGTGGGCATATGTCGTCTGGAAATGTTCAATATAACGACCAAAGGTCTCAATGAACTGGTCAACCTCAGAAGACCCCTGGTAGAAATCTAATGCTCCATAGTTGATGCTTCGGTTACCAGACGACCAGTCAACCAGCAAAACTGTTGTATGCCAGTCATCAAAGGCGTGCGAATTCTTTTGAGACCGGGGCATTTTCGAAGTCAGCTTCCCGGCCTCTTTGAGTGAGGTCACCAACTCATCATATTTTTCAGGGGTAAACAGCGAGGTGCCTTTCCAGGTAATTCGGGCATGGGGCATGATGAGTCGGTTCGCCCGAATTTGATTGCCGGCTTCAAGAAAAACAATCACATCGTATGCCCACAGTGGGCCATAGGGGCCAATCGCAAGTAAACCCCGGAGCTTGTATCCTTTGCGTCTGGCAGCCACCTGGATCCCCTGACAAAGATCCAGTTTATGAATGTGATAGCTTCCCCTGGTATAGTCATCAAAAAAGCAGGTTACCGGTGAAATCTCTGCATCCAGAAGTTCTTGAAAAAATGTGTCCCGGTTTGGCCTGAGCGACACATTTTTTGGCCAATGAGGTACAAAAAGGGAGGTGGCTTTCCCTGATGGAGAAAGCTTTATCAATGTTTTATCTGAAATATAGCGTGTTCCGTCTGGACCAATCGCGATAGAATATGGGCGATGGAATGGCGAGTGTGGTGATTTTGGAAGAGCGGTAGCAACTGGCTTTAAGGTTGAAACGATACCAGTTGGGGCAATCCGACGGATTCGTGGCTGGTTCTGCTCAACGATCAGCAGGCTGCCATCAAGATCAATAGCAAATCCAGTAATCCAATCAAACTGCGTCTTGAGTGCAGGGAACCCGTCCTGAGTGGCCCCAGATTCTTCAACTCCGGCAATGGTGGTCACGTTTTTTTCGGGAGTAATTTTGAGAATTTTTCCATTTGAAGGCTCACTCACCAGCAAACACCCGTCTGCATCAAAGGCAAGGTCGCCTGGAAAGTGAACTCCTTCTGAAATGTAGGTTGAAATAACTCCGTGAGAATCAATTTTTCGAATACACCCCGCTGGTCCATCGCTGAAAAACAGGTTCCCAGCCGGGTCAAAAGCCAGGCCGGTGACCATTTTGACCTGGGCTTTGATCGCTGGTCCGCCATCCCCAGTTGAACCTTCTTCCCCGTTTCCAACGATGGTTGAAAGAATCCCAGACATATCAATCTTGCGAATCCGCCGTCCCCCCGCATCGGTGAAATACACATTTCCTTGAGGGCCAATCGCAACCTTGTTCAAACCTGAAAGTCGAGCCCCACTTGCCGGGCTTCCATCTGGGGTATCACCACCTCGCCCGCTCCCAGCAACAAGTTCAAGCCGATCACCTGAAATCCGCCAGATGCGGAGTGAACCAGTATCAACCACAACCATGCTGCCATCTGCGGCAACCGCCACTCCAGCCGGATCAATAATGGCTATTGGCCACCGGGTGCTGACGGAGTCAGTAGTTTGTCCCCAGACCACGCCAGGTAACACCATCAGAAAAACCCACATCAAGGTCAAACAAAAAAAATTTCTCATACAAAGAACCTATATGGCTTCTGGTTGTGCAGGATCCTGGTCAGGCCAGGAAACGCTAAAAATTGATACATCCCTCACTTTTGGCGGAACTTTTAAATCACGCCGGTGTCTTTTGTCCAGTACACGCTTTCCCCACAATACCAGTCTGACCAGGTCAGGCTCAAGCCCGTTGTTCTCTCTCAAAAACCAACTCTGAAGTGCAGTCAGGAGACATTCAATGACAGTGAAACTTTTTATCTTCTTTATATTGCTGATGGCAAGCTTAACCCTGTCGAGTGCTGTACAGGCCAGAGATATTCCGGATCCGTCCTATGCGCCAACAATTCTGGAGAAACTCGTTCAGGAAGCGGATGTGATTGTGGTTGGTCAGGTCCTCACAATTGATCAACTTGAAAAAACTGAATACCTTGAACAGGGGTACAAGAGTGAAGGCTATCGGCACCACGCGACGTTTCACATTGACCGGGTGGTCCACACGCCGTCTGAATTACAGATGAAAGACCGACTGGAATTTGACTACTTTCGCTCCAGCATTCCCAACCGATTTCATCGAATTGAAGAAGGAAAACTGGGAATGTACTTCTTTCAACTCAAACCAGATGGGATATTGACCGTGGCGAATCCCCGTTATGTGTTGATTCCAGCACTTCCGCTCCTTCCTGAAGAAATCGAACAAAAACTGTCTCAGGCTCAAAACCCATTTGAGAAAGTACAAATTGAACTTCTTGCCCTGTTAGTACATTCAAATCAAACCGAACCCCGCAAAGATGCACTTGATTTACTTAAAGGGGTTGAGAATCCAGAGATCAATATCACCTGCTATTCCCTGCTGAAAAAAGCAGGTGATCCTCTTTATCAATGTATCCTGGCGACATTGATTTGGCGGGAAGATCTTTCAGTTCTTGAAGGAGCAGTAGTGTCTGTTTTACGTCCAGCTAACAATGGAGGGCAAAAAATAGCCCCGAGTGATTTATGTTATGCGATCCGTTCCAAAGTAAATGATATCAACCTGTTGCCAATCATACTCCCACTTCTGGAGTCACCAGATGTCACACCACGAGAGGCCGGGTATTTTGCCATCCGCGAAATGCAAAACAAGCGATGTATTCCGTATCTTTTGCGGGCAGTTCGTGATCCGGATAAACAAATCAGATTTCACGGGGCGCTTGGATTATCAGTCATGACCGAACAATATAAGTGGTATCCAGGCGGCGACGATTGGGTCAACAATGACCGGAAAATCACTGACTACTGGATTGCCTGGGGCGAGAAATATCTTCGGCGCAAGAAAAAAGAGCCTGATCACTCACCATTGCTGGATTCTTTTTGACTGAAATCCTGGCAACCATGCGATCTCGGGCCAGGGCACAGCATCTTGAATTTCTCCTTTTTGAAGTCGTTATTTCGAAGCAACAGGTGATTGCTCGCGAAGCATAAAATAGAGATGAACCTTCAAAGCCAGCCACACCGGCAAAATGAGAAGCTTGAGAAAAACCAGAATCAGAAAACAGACGACTTGCTGTTCAGCCAGGTAGACCGGCAGCATCGGATACCAGATAAGCGGACTGGTCAAACTAAGAATTTGACTCAGGCTGGGAGCTACCACCAGTGATGCCAGTCCAATCCGAACGAGCCACAGGGCCGCATTCAACAGTTTGAACATTCGTTGCTCGCCAAGCTGAGAACTCCGGTGCCAGACGTCAGACACCACGTCCTGGTCGAGAATTGATACCTGGTTGACCAAAAAGCTCTGGGAAAAGGCTCTCTGGGTACATACACTCACCCCAATCCAAAGATACAAACCAAACATCACGCCAAGTGTCATTCCATAGCGGAACACCTCACCAACCAATGCCCCAATGGCAACACCAATCACAACCATTGACCACCGATGGAAGGGACCTTCGAATGCCTCTGTGAACACATCCGTCAGGAATGCAGACCGGCGATTCCAGATCGTCTGGACGGTTCCACGAATGGAACACTGGTTTCCCAGAATTGAATCGGCGACCAGCCTGGAAATCACACATTCGGCACCCCACACTGAAACCGGGGCCACAATCAAATACAGGGGCCACAACCCTGGGCTTGCCCATTGCCCAAGCATCCAGGCCAGCCCTGCCAGCGGAAGTTCAACCCCAGCCACCACACCAAACAATTGTGCCAACAACCGGATTGAGCCACGACTGAGAGCTGACTGGACAATGAAAGCCATACTGGCAAATGTCAGTTGCTGGGGGCGGTTTTGTGATCTGAGTAACTCTGAGAACTGTTCCTCGGTCACGGTTAAAACCGGTTTGAACACCGCCTGACATCGTAAACAATGGCTGGTTTCAGGGTCAAATTGATCAGCTTGATGGCATATCTCACACCGTCTGGGGCTGTGTTCCTGCACAATTTTGAAGGTTCGGGCTGAAATGTGATTGGGCATAGCGATCACCTCAGAACCACTTTGGGAGCCAGCTCCCCTGGACGGTAAAACGGATTTGATTTGAAGTTGCCATAACGTTGTTGGGTAATTTCATGCGGACTGTCATGACATAGGTTCCAGGCTCATTGACCTCAAACAATTTCTTGAGTGGAAGCCTGTAGAAAACTGACGCCAACGGTGGAAGCCGGTTGGATTCATCATGAAGGGAAATTTGAGGGCACGTGTCCAAATAGCGACAAAGTTGAGTCTTTGATACCGGTTGCCCATTTTCCCGGAGAATCTCAAACTCGAGGCACCCAAATAAGTTTTGAAAATCAGGTAAATAGGCAATTTCCCTGGTTGCATTCAAAAATGCCAGATCCACATTGATTGGTTCCCTGATTTCAAACACTGGCTTTTTCAAATCCAGGTGGAGCCGGTATCTACCTTGGAACCTTAGTTCCTGATTCAAATCCGAAGAAGTGGAAGTGAGCCAAACAATGAGAGGTGATGGTTCGCCAAATTCAGCTATGGTCTCATCCTCAACCACCTGAAACCAGACCTGGTTTGATGTCACACGAACGGGCGTTCCGTCTTCACAATGCACAAGTTGCTCAAGCTCAACCGAATAGAAACCTGGTTGAGTGAGATCAAAATAAACATTCAGGCAAAAGGATTGACTGTAACTCTCTGACGGTTTGATTGTTTTTTTGGGAGTACCTCGGTGCTTTGACCACCTGACGGTGGGTGGGAAGGTAGTCAGCAATTGTGGAACGGGCTCGTGACGCTCGTTCCTGACATCAAAGTGCATTTCCTGAGTTGGAAGGGTGAAAAACCGATTGAGACAGGGTTCGATGGCGACACTCTGTTTTGAAGTATTGGTCATTTTCATTTCAAGCCACAGGTAATCACCCTGATAAAAACAGGCTTTATCCTGGCTCAAGACCAGCTCAATTCCTGAACCTGGGTGCGTTTTTGACGCAGTGGCTTTTTTTGGTTGCAGAGTGACTGTGTTTTCAATGGAGCACGGCCCGTCATAGGTTTTGCCCTGAGCTGGGAAATATTTATCTTCGAAAGGAAACGTGGTTGCCGGGCACTGGTAAATCAGAAAACAGATCACCGCGACAGCAAAAACCAGCCCTTTTTTTGTCACCCGGTCAAACCGCTGAGTGACTAAAAATGTCATCGTCATAGGTCTCCTCTGTGCAAGCCAGGGCCTGCACCAAAGCCAGCTAACCTCAATAAGTTGTTTTAAATCAACACCTGAATTTCTAGAACCAGCACAATGCGCAAGACGCACTGCGGAATGAAACTGACAGAAATGAAGCGTTCTTCCAAAACGGAGCAAATCCAACGCCAAAAGCCAAAGGTCATCAACCTTTGGCTCATCAATGCAATTCAGAGGCAGCCAGGCTCAGGACTCTTCTTTCGCTTCAGGCAGGGTTCGTTCCTGAGACAAGCCCAGCAGCCGCCCGGCCAGGAGGCTTGACTGGTGGCTTGACTCAGCCAGCAGTTCCATCGGTTTGGCCACTTTCGGGAGACCTTCCGTCACCTCCTGAACATGCCGGACGCTGGCCTGCAGTCGGGTGAGCACCTGTTCAAATTCCTGGGCGACTTCCCCGATCTGATCGGCCAGTGATTCAAGATGCGCGGTTTTGCGGTATTCGGCTTCGAGGCGATAGCGTTCGCTCACGTCGCGGAAAAACACCGACAGCCCGTTGGCTGATGGATACGCATGGACTTCGTACCAGCCTCGGAACACTTCGGAAAAGGCTTCGAAGTGGACTGGACGCTGTTCGCGCAGTGCGGTCAAATAATTGGTGTAAAAAAAGTTATTGGTTGCTTGTGGAAAGTAAATCAGCAAGTTTCGCCCGAGTAACTTCTCAAGTGGAACACCTGTCAGATTTTCCGCCACTTTATTAGCATAGGTGATTTCCATATCGCTGTTAAAGGCGACAAAGCCATCGGAAATCCGCTCCAGGGTGTCAATCAAATGCTGGTTCAGTTCCTGCAATCTGGCTTCGTATTCTTTTCGTTCCGTGACTTCACGCTGGAATAAAACCCACCGCCGCAGGTTTTGCTCCGGCTCAAAAACCGGGATGCAACTGGCTTCGCACCAGAATGGCGTGCCATCTTTTCGGTAGTGGATCAACTCGGACGAAAACGGTTTTCCAGCGAGGCGAATGGCTCGGATCCGAGCCACTTCGTTCAGATCGGTTTTGGGGCCGTGCATTATGGCCAGGCTCTGACCAAGGGCTTCTTCGCGGCTATAGCCAGTCAGCCGGGTAAAGGCTTCGTTGACAAAGACAATCCGAATATCACGCGGGTTGTCAGGGTGCGGCTCCAGAATCAAAATGGTGTCCAGCGAGTTCAACACCGCCGATTCAAGCAATTGCATCTGGCCTTCACGCAATTGCCGCTCAGTGACGTCATAAAACATGGCCAGAATGCAGGGCCCTTCATCGAGGTGGATTAACTCAACCGCGCCTGACGCCTGGCGGAATTCACCAGACTTTGACCGAAACGGCGTTTCGATCAAAAACGGGGTTTTGCCCGAGCTGATTGCCTGCAACAGGCGCTCGCGGTCTGACAGATTGATCCACAGGTTGAGTTCCAGCGGTGGACGGCCAACCACTTCCCCGCGCGTGTACCCACACATCTGCAAAAAGGCCGGATTGACATCGAGGACTTTGGAATCCGTAAGTGAAAGCAGCGCAATCGCCACCGGGCTGGAATGAAAGATTTTCCGGAATCGTTCTTCAGCCTGACGCTGGGATTTGCCGGGTTTGACCTCCCGTTTTGCCCGGTGCGGCGTCACCACGTCGCGCTCAATCCGGCGCAAGGCAGACACCAGCCGATAGGGACGATCAGAGTAAACGTAATCCACGATCTGTCCGGCTTCCCACAGATGGGCAATGCTGGATTCCTGCTCGGGCCAGATCACCAGAACCAGCGGCAGATTCCCATATTGTTTTTGAATGCGATCAAGCAACCAGGTAAAGGAATCTGAATCCGGGCGATCCACCAGGACAATCCCGACTTCTGGATGAGCAACCGATTTGTGAAGCGTCGAGTATTCAAGCAACTCGACCATCCAGAAATATTCGAGCAGGAGTGCTCCAAGCGGGCGAATTGCGTCAATGGTTGGACCGAGGACAAGGAGCTTGAGATGAGATTTAGAAAGGGTTCCGAAGTCAATTTGGGTCATATTCTCTGGGGAGAAACGAATATGGCCTGGTTGTCCCTAGATTAGACCATATTCGGGGCAAAATGAAGGATAAAGAGTTGAGAATGCAGAATCCAAACTGCAGAGATGACTCCGAAACCATGTAGGGGTTGAGATTGGTTGAACGGACAGGACGAGCTGGCAAACGACCAAATGCCTGGGGCTGGGTTCACTTTTGATGTTGAATCGGCTATGGTTGGGGTTCTGATTGGGGAGGAGGCTGCCGTGTGACGCAGCCACTATCTTTTGCGGTAACTGAGGATTTAACCAATGAATCGTCTTTTTTTACGTTTCTTTCTGGTCTTGACCACACTTCTTTTGGTCTCGCCGGGCCTGAGTGCCCAGGAAATTCAGGACAACCAGACACCAATTTTACGTCCGGACCCATTGACCGAAGCGATTCGGGCCAATGACACAACCACCGTCAGCGAATTGATCCACAATGGGGCGGTGCTCAATCCCCAGGTTGTTGACCGAACGGCACCGCTTAACGTCGCCATTCGATTTTCATCGCTCGAAACTGTGGAAATGCTGGTCACCGCAGGGGCCCGGATTGACACCCGGTGGGTGTTACCGCGATCTGAAGTTTCGTATCAACAAATGACTCCGCTCCGCTGGTCAATCGTCAGCGGTCGCCATGAACTGGTGCGGTACTTTCTGGCCAAAGGCTGTAACCCGAACGAAGTGTATGAAAACCAGTTAACACCGCTCCACGTGGCGGCGGAACGCTCTCCGGAAATGATCGAACTGTTGCTCAAAGCCAAAGCTGATGTCACGCGGCTTGATATTCAAGGGCGCACACCACTCTCAGTGTATGCCGCCAATTCGATGGATAATCCCAAAGGCATTGACCTGCTGATTGACGCCGGGGCCAACGTCAATCACCGGGATACCACCCAGATGACACCACTCGGATGGGCCAGCATCCTGCAACATAATCAGAAAGCCAACGCACTGGCCGCTCGCGGCGGCAAGGAATAAAGTCAGTACCGCCTGCGTGAGCGGGTGGGTTTGGAAGGCCCACCTGCTTACGCGGGTGGTACTGACTTTCATTCTAAAACTGGTGCCGAAAACCGAAAGCCAGGAAAGATCCGTGTCAGTCCGCCTTCTCCAGCAATACTGGCGACAAGTTCACCAAGAATCTGTCGAAAATCGGTTGTGAGTTTGACGTCTCCGGGGCCGCTGAGTTGATCTGGGGCCACACCAGGCCAGGTTCCATAGACTTTTCCGCCTTTGACCCGACCTCCACCAATCAGCATCACACCGCCCGCCCCGTGGTCGGTTCCGCCGCTGGCGTTTTCTTCGACCCGCCGTCCAAATTCAGTCATGACCACCATCGTCAGGCGGGATTTCATCGCTCCCAGCCGATCAAAGAAAACTCGAATTCCTGTCGCCAGTTGGGCCATCAAGTTCGCCATCAGCCCGTCAGTTGCGCCCTGAGCAAAATGCGTATCCCAACCGTCTAAATCAACACAGGCGACCTTGAGGCCAACCCCGGCTCGAATCAACTGGTCTACGGCAAATAAATGCGCTCCAAAGCGAGTGTTTGGATAGCCAACTGATGCCGGGTCGAGAGTTCCGGTGTTACTAATCGCATCAAACCGCTGGATGGCATTGAGTGTCTGAATGCCAAATTTCCCGACTGAGAGCGGAGAGGCCTGATAGAGCATTCTCAAAGCACTGGACATCTCTTCTTTCCGGGCCGTTGCCAGTTGAAACTCATTGAATGATTGCAGCGCAGAAACCCCAGAAGCACCCGATAAAACGCGTGGAACTTTGTCACTCAAGGCAACACCGCGCAAAGCCGAACCACCCGTTTCTGGCATTGCCTGTAAAAACCTGGCTAACCAGCCATTTCCTGGTCGCTGCTCACCCATGCCGCCGGCTTCGATGTCATCCCAGGCTTCAAAATGTGAGTGTGAGGTTCCTGGCCAACCAACCGCCTGGACAAAAGCGAGATCCTGGCGGAGATATAGTTCCATCAGCGGTTCCAATGCCGGATGAATCGCCCATTGCTGATTCAATTCAAGGGCTGATTTCCCGGCCTCCCCTGGTTTGGGAATGGCCAGGGTTGGGCGTGACCGAAAGTAATGGTCTTCACGATACGGAATGAGCATATTGAGTCCATCCGCACCACCTCGCAAATTGATGAGCAGCAAAATTGAATGGTCCATACTTTTTCGGAGTGCGGCCCACTTGACGCCGCTTTGACAATATTACTGATATTGAAATTCTGGCATGCACAACACCAACGCCAGTTGTTCAGACGGGGCATCGAGTTTTGAAAACGCGTCTCTTTCGGCAGCCGTGAGTGTTCGCCCAACGGCATAGGGGACGTGCAAAAAGACCTGATCACCAGTTTGATCCAGGTCAAGCCCCGTACCATCCAGGTTTCCCGATGTCAGCGCACAGGCAAAATTCCAGCGTGGGAGGAGGCTGGAGGCCCACGAGGCTTCACCTTCAGGGAATCCGTTTGGAGTTGGCCAGGCAAAAGGCAATTGCCCGAGCATTTCAAGCTGACGCTGGATTCCAGGTCCTCCGTCACATTCCGCATTCAACAGTCGGAGTGCCGACATGGCGTAGGTCAATGGACGTTTAAACCTGGGCTGGAACTGACGAAATTCATCAGATCGGAAAATCGCTCGCAGCATGCTTCGGATATCACCTTGAGATTCAGTAAATACCCTGGCTACCTGACTGACGAGTTGATTGGATGGCTGGTCACTGACAAACCGACGACAGAGTTTTTTGGCCAGAAAAGTGGCCGTGGACGGGTGACGACAAACCACATCCAGCAGTTGTTCCAGTTCAAAGGTTGCTTCCCCTTCAAGAAGCTGACCCAATACCCGCTTGGGCTGCGAGTCATGGGATTCTGCGTTAAGCACAACCTGGCCACGACGAAACCGATCTCTGACTTTCCATCCGGTCAAGGCACGGGCGGCTTCCTGAACGTCGTGTTGCGAATACCCACCATCAACGCCAAGAGTATGTAGTTCGAGTAGCTCGCGGGCATAGTTTTCATTGGGGTGCGCCGCCACATTGGCATTTCCGTCCAGATACACGAGCATCGCCGGGCTGGTGGCACTGGCTCTTAATAAATCGCGGAAGTTTCCAAGCGCATGCTGGCGGATAACTTCACGGTCATCAACGACTTTCAGTTGCCCGCAGCTTTCCTTTTCGCCATAGATATTGAAATGATCGCTCCAAAACTCAACCATGCGTTCCAGCAACTGGCGCTCGCTGTAAATGGCTCGGAGTACTGTGGCCCGGCGCAAATCGAGCAGCAATTCTTCAGCCGTGAAGTTATAAACACCTGCCACTCCGAGGTTAAGCGTTTCAATCCGGCGGGTCAGCCAGTGCGCTTTGTCATCTGGAATGCCCTCGGGTGCCAGTTGCTGCTCAAGAAAGGCATCAATCCCCAACTGGGCGACTGTCGGCACATCTTTTGGTCTGGCCCCCCAGGTAATCCGGTTCACAAAGTTCAACGCCTTGATTTCGGCTGCTGAACCAGTCCAGATCGGAAGCTGAGCCGTCAAGTCGCGTCCAATCCCGACCAGCGGCGCCAATTTTTCAGCAACCTGACACCCACTGGCACCCACGCCAAGTGCCGCGAATCCAAAAAGTTTGAGAAACTGTCGTCTGGTTGTCATAGCCATTTTCCTTTCCAGGCGGAAGACCTGGGGATTGGGGCAATTGAAAGGATGAAGGATGAAGAATGAGGGATGAAAGAAAACCAGTTCTTCAGCCTGTCTTCTTCAGCCCTTAGCCCTCAGCCCTTAGCCCTGATCAGCCCTCCCCCATCACACTCCAAATGTGTATGGCGTTGCCTGTACCACCGGCGTCGGTTTTGGACGAGACCAGACGATGTGAACACCAGTTCCGAGCATGACAAAGAACACCACCGGCAACACGACCAGCCAGCCGACAAACGGCGTCAGAATGGAAAATTCCAGTAAGAAGGTGCCAAGAAATATATGGTGAAGCGGTGATTTTGTGGCGGTTTGTTGAGCTAACAAATGGGCCAGATGGTGAACCAGTGCAGCCGCACCCAGGGCAACCAGCCATAGTCCGCCCAGTAACACCAGCACGCCGAGGGCTTTGAGCGGGCCAATCAAAATGGCTTTCATCACTCCGGCCAGTACCAGAAGTCCAATCAATGTAACAATACCGGTTCCAAATGTCCGCACCGGATGAGTCGCAATTTGTTCAGTTCCACGATCAATTGCCTTGGGGAATACCAACCCGATGGCAGCAAAAAGTGACGGAAATGCCAGCCCAACCAGCACCAACGCAGCCAGAACAGCCAACACATCAGCGATTGTCATACCTGAAAACTCCTTTTGATCTTTTTGTAAGCGTGAAGTTTCGTCTCAAAAGGGTATACAGGCAGAACTTTCAAATGGGTTCAGGATTGGAGAAAAAATGAAGAATGAAGCATGTACCCGGTGACCGCTGACGGCTTTTCGCGAGTTACTGGCAGCATCACGGGCAAGGATTTTTTTCTTCGGAGTGCGGCGGCTTGACGCCGCTTTTCGGTGTGTTTATTTGACCACGAAAGTAC
>CAZXCE010000191.1:0-13607 GCA_964639175.1 uncultured Clostridia bacterium | reverse complement strand
CAATGCCGACACAAAAACTTCTCTCCCTTGCGGTTGTCCTGATGCACCGTACCACACGGGGATAAATCCGGGACGGAGTAGCCGGATCGACGCGGACAAGCTGAACACGGTTCACTGGCGCGAGTTGGGAGATCCGGGTGAGTACGTGCCGGTAGGTCCACGGTGCAGTTGCTTGATATTCTGAAACCATTTCAGATTGTGACGAATGAGCCTTCTGGTTGATTCATCTCAATCTAAGAGTTTCATAATAGGCTATATTACATTGTATTAGCCTATAAATCAACCAAAATGTTTAAAGACCGCTTGTCATCTATATGCAACCGGTCAGGCAGGATTTATTTGCCACTGGACAGAGTAATGGTAGGCTTTGGGGCTGATTCAACCTCAGAATCGCACCTCCTCAATTACCCCCAGGGCAATTTTATTAAAGGTGAATATTGTTATGCGCTCATTCCAGCGAAATCTAAAACTGCTTTGTATTGGTGTGTTTCTTCTTGGCTGGTCCGCCGTGGCCTATGCCTTTTCCTCTGGCCCGCCCGCCGGACGGACTGGAGCACCTGGTGAATTAAACTGCACCAACTGTCACGGAGGCTCGCCTAATTCAGCCGGTGGCCGCCTGTCAATTACAGGACTTCCAGCGAGTTATACACCTGGCACGAAATACTCCGTAACCGTAACGGTGGCCCAAAATGGTCGCCAACGTTGGGGTTTTCAGATCACCAGCCTCACCGATGATGGATCATTTGCCGGGTCATTTACCCTGACCAACCCCAGCCAAACCCAGCAGGTCAGCACGTCCGTGAGTGGAAAACAACGCACTTATGTTCAGCACACCAGTGCTGGCACTCAGCGTGGAACGCAAAATCAGGCGTCCTTCACCTTTGACTGGACGGCGCCAGCCTCCAATGTTGGCGCGATTACCTTCTATTCATCTGGAAATGCCGCCAACGGCGATGGCACCAGTTCTGGAGACAGCATTTACACAGCCAGTGTGAAGGTCAATGCCCCGGCTGCGGCCCAACCCCCAACCGTCACTACACTCAATCCAAACCGTGGCTCAACCCTGGGCGGAACCTCAGTCACCATTTCGGGTACCAATTTCGCCAATGGTATTTCGGCCACCTTTGACGGACTCGCCGCCCAAACCACCTTTGTGGACAACAAAACCATCCGCGTGACCACACCAGCTCACGCCGCTGGCGCCGTTGATGTGGTGGTCAAAAATTCGGATGGCCTCTCCGGGACGCTCAGAGGTGGATTTACCTACGAAGCACCGCAACAGGCACCAACCTTGACCGGCATCACTCCAACTTTTGGACCAACAACTGGCGGAACGGATGTCACGTTGACGGGAACTAACTTTGTCCAGGGGTTGTCTGTCTCATTTGGCTCGCGCGAACTGACTCCGGTTTCCGTTTCAGCGACCGAAATCAAGGTTCGAACCCAGCCCAACTCAGCCGGAAGCGTGGATGTCATCGTCCGCAATCCAGATGGGCAGCAGGCGGTACAGGCCAACGCCTTTACATTTGAAGGTGGCAACCCCGGCACAACGGTCGAAGTCATTGCCCCAAATGGCAACGAAGTCCTGAGTGCTGGCGGCCTTCCATTTAACATCACCTGGAATGTCGTCACTGACTCAACCGCCGTGCAAAACATTGAACTTTCAGTGGATGGCGGCGCGACCTACGGCACCCAGGTGGCAACCGGGCTGGCCTCTTCAGCGATGTCGTTTGCCTTTGCAGTTCCAGCCGGAACGACATCTGAACAGGGGCGCATCCGGGTTTCGGTTCAGCAGGGCGATGCAATTGTCTCGGATGAAAGCGATGCCAATTTCCGAATTCTGGCCGCCCCGGTGATTTCATCCATCAGCCCAACCTCAGCGGCAGCCAGTTCAACCGTAAAGAAGCTCATCATCAATGGCAGCGGCTTTCAAACCGGCGCGGTGGTTCAAATTGACGGGGTAACCACAACCGCCAAAACCAAGGTGAAGGCAACCTCAATCCAGGTCAAGAAGTTCCCGGCTGGAGCGGCTGGCACCAAGAAAGTTCGCGTTCGCAACCCGGATGGCACGATTTCAGCCGAAGTCACACTGACCGTGCAGTAAAGCAGGGTTCTGGGTTCTGGAGTTTCAAATATCAGTTGGTTTTGGTTTTCGCCGCGGAGCGGTGGCTGAATTGAGGCAGGTCGTTTACGGCCTGAAAGACCAAAAGGACAAAAGGGACATAAAGAACATAAATTCGAAAACCCGGAACCCGGAACCCGGAACCCGGAACCCGGAACCCGGAACCCGGAACCCGGAACCCTAAAGTTGTTCTTTTCTGGGAAGTTTTGGGGCAGTCTTCACCGACTGCCCCATTTGTTTTTCAGGCTCCAGGGCGGGTTCAAGGGTCGGTTCGACGTTGGAATCAAACACAACCTGACCCAGCGAATCGTCGCGTGACAGGCTCTGCCGAACCTGGGCAATCGCAGTGAGTTCCAACTGAATGGCTGGAAAGGCATAAAAAATGCGGCCATCGCCCGGAAATTGGCGTTCGCCGGGGAGTTCCTTCACCAGATGCTCCAGAACCTCAGTGACCTTTTCTAAAGATAATGGCGACTGGCGGCGGTCAGTATTCACAGCCCGAACCATATCTTCAGCCAGCATCGGCGCACCGCCGTGTTCAAAAATCACTCGCATCACTCGATTTCGCGCCGCCGTAAACTGGCGTTGCTGCTCGGCCTGCCGGACAAAAACCGAGCGCACGGCTGGAATGACAAAAAAGAGGGCTGAAAACACATGCGGCACCCAGCCCAGCAAAATCCCAACCGGTGGAATCGCCACCACCAGACCCACCATCAAGGCAAACGACATCACCAGGTTAAAGGCATTCATTCCCCCGATGAGCCAGTTGTAGCCAGGGCTATTTCCAGTCAATTCGTACGGAGCTTCCTCGGTCTCCCAGCAAAATTGAGGACTGGTGGTATCTGCCGGGTTGATGGTGCGCAAAATCTGGTCAAACTGGGCATACATCACACCGGTATCACTCACGTTGAGGTCCCCCTGAAACCGGGCCACGCATTCAGCCAGAAAAGCAGCGGCTTCCTGTGATTCCATACCAAGCAGGGCTTTTAACTCTGAAGTGACCACCACACCTTTGTTTTGCCGAAGGTAAACTGACACTTTCCGCAGGTTGGCCAGCGGGTCAGGTTCTTCGCGTGGGGGGCCAAACACAAAGTCATAGACTGAAGGGATAAATTCTTTCTTTGGTTTTCCGTCGGCTTCCCGTTTCCGAGTTTGTTCGTGTTTGATTCGACTGTGGGCACTCCACTCAAAAATTGCTGCAAAAATTCGCACCAGCGCCTGAATGCCTGCCGATCCGTGCCGTTTTCCGCCTTCTCGAAGCATCAACCCAATCAACAACACGGCAAAAATGACGCAATACACCACCAGCGTGACGGCAATCCCGGTTTTATAGGCCACGGTGAACGCTTTCCAGAGCCAGTCGAGGACTTCTTCAAGCTGCTCAGCCGTCGTTTTTTCACCTCGCCGGTTGAGGGTCTCGCCAAAGTCATAGATCAGGTCGCCGTTTTCCGTGACCTGTAACCGGCATTCATAGCGCACCAGCAGATCACGCAACGCGTGCTCAGCATCGCGAACCGAAAGCCCGGTCAAAGCCGCCGCTTCAGACAGGGTAATGCGCCGCGGTGACCGATGGAGCCGGTCTTCAAGTACCTTCACCGAAGTCAGAGATTGGGTCATAGAGTGTCCGCCAGAGAAGATGAACAGTGGAAAAGAAGCGACGTTTCGAGGTCCTCGATAAATTCTGACAGAAAATCCGATCAGTTGGGTTCAAAACCATTCACAACAGAATTGCAATAGGTGTATGGTAATAAGAAATCACAGTCTTATTCATTCAAGCCAGTCATAACGGTCATTCCTGACCATCCCCAAATCCACCCACGTTTCATCCTGAACTTAACCCAAGGAGAATCCTTGCATGAGCACCAGCGAAGAGAAAAAGAAGACTCGACCTGCCGGGGAAGAAGCCAGAAATGCAGCGGAAGATGCGGCCCGCGCCCAGGCTACGATGGATTTAATGGGCGCCGGCGGAAGCCTGGATAAAGTTCGCGACATTTTGTTTGGCGCGAACATGCGTGATTATGAAAAGCGCTTTACCCTGCTTGAAGAGAAACTGCTCAAGGAATCGGGTGAGCTGCGAACTGAGGTCAAAAAACGGCTTGATGGACTGGAAGCCTATGTCAAGAAAGAGCTTGAATCGCTCAATGACCGCTTGAAAGCTGAGCACGACGAGCGAACCACATCAACCAAGGCTATTATTCAGGAATTGCGCGACTTTAGCCAGAACACTGAAAAACGCATCTCTCAGCTTGATGAATTCACCACCAAAACCCAGCGTGAACTCCGGCACGAAATGCTCAATCAACACAAAGAGCTGTCGGAAGACATCCGCCAAAAAGCCGAAGCCCTCTCTGGCGCATTGGAGAAAGCGTTTAAAGAACTTCGCGGTGATAAGACCGACCGCTTTGCCCTGGCCGCCCTCTTTACTGAAATGGCAATGCGGCTCAACAATCAGTTTAAACTGCCAGGTTCGGAAGGATAACCCGTCATGGCTGGGCCATCTGGCGAATCCCACTTTCAGTCAGATTCTTCCCCGCTGCCTGGTTCATCATCCGACGACCTGGAGACATTGCGCCGCCTGCTCTTCCAGACCTCATCTGAAACCACGGCGGCGCCCGACGACCTGGAAGCATTACGGGCGCTGTTGCTCACAATGGACCAGACGTCGGCACCCAGCGAACTCACCGAATTACGACACCTGTTGATGGGACCGGAACAGGCCCGGCTCGATCAACTTCAGCACCAGCTCGAAGACCCCGCACTGCTGGCTGAAACTGTGGGTAGCGTGCTGCCCGAAGCAATTTTGTTGCGGTCAACGGTTGACAAACGGCTCCTCAAAGCCCTGTCGCCGATGATCGCTGAAGTCTTGCAGGTTTCTGTCAAAAAAAACCCTAAGTTCCTGGCCGATATCCTGTTTCCAATCCTGGGGCCACTGATCCGCAAGTCAATTTCAGCCGCCCTGAGCAGCATGATTCAGACCTTGAATCAGGCGCTGGAGCATAGCTTTTCGGCCAAAGGACTCAAGTGGCGCTTTGAAGCCTGGTCCACGGGGCGCTCGTTTGCCGAAGTGGTTCTGGTCAACACACTCGTCTATCGGGTTGAACAACTGTTTCTGATCCACAAGCAAACTGGACTGTTGTTGTGTCACGTCGCAAATACCGACACAGCACCACGTGACCCGGATCTGGTTTCGGGCATGCTCACGGCAATTCAGGATTTTGCGCAGGATTCATTTACGGTTGAGCAAGGGGCTCAACTTGAAACCCTGCAGGTAGGCGATCTGAACGTGTGGATTGAGCAGGGCCCCAAAGCCGTGCTTGCCGCCGTGATTCGCGGAAATGCGCCGCACACAATCCGCAATACCTTCCAGGACGCCCTGGAAACCATTCATCTTGAACAAAGTCAGACGTTCGATGAATTTCAAGGTGATGTTTCGTTCTTTGAAAACTGCCGACCAACCCTTGAAGCCTGTTTGCTGGCTCAATTTGGTGACCATAAGAGTTCATCCACCACATTACCCTGGCCGGTTCTGGCAGCGGCAGCAGTCCTGCTGGTCCTGGCTGCCGGGTGGGGCGGGTATGAATTCTGGCAATATCGAAAGTGGAACCGCTATCTGGACCGGTTGCGTGCCGAGCCGGGAATTGTGGTGATCTCAACCGGGACCAACCAGGGCAAATTTACCCTTACTGGTCTGCGGGATCCGCTGGCCATCCAGCCAGAAACCCTGCTTAAGGAAACCGGATTGGGTCCACATCAGGTTCTGGCCCATTGGGAAGCGTACCTGGCGAGTTCCCCGCCGTTTGTGCTGCATCGTGCCATCAAATTGTTGAATCCGCCCTCAACTGTCACCCTGGAATTTTCCAACGGCACCTTGCTGGCAACCGGGACAGCCTCTCATCGGTGGATTCAGGATGCCAATCGGTTTGGGTCAGTTCTGCCGGGCGTGGTGAAAATTCAAACCAGTCAGGTGATTGACGCTGATCTGGTTCAATTTGACACGCTGAAAGCCAAAATTGAACAAACCGAACTCTTTTTTGGTGAAGGCACCACCCTTTTGATTCCTGGTCAGGAACAACTCCTTGCCGAACTCACCCGGAATCTGCAACAACTCAATACCACAGCGATGACTTCGGGGTTTATGGTCTCGCTCGAGATTTTTGGCCACACCGACCAAACTGGCACGGATGAACTCAATCAACGACTTAGCCTGGAACGTGCAGATGTCATTCGGTTGCACCTGATTCAACAGGGCGTGATTACGGCTCAACTGGCATCAACCGGCGCCGGAACCAGCCTGAGCCAGTCAGTTGAAGCGACACCGCAACCCAATGAAGCCCATCGTAAAGTGACGTTTCGAGTCAAATTTGAAGAGATCAGCCTGTCACCACGGTCGAAATAACTATGAACACACGAAGAAGGGACTACGGCGCTCATTCATTTTGAGGAACACAGGATTTTTCCAAATGATCCAGAAAAAAGTCTGCCTGCTTGGTGCTTATGCGGTGGGAAAAACCAGCCTGGTGGCACGTTTTGTGAAAAGCATTTTCTCAGAAAAGTACCACACCACCGTCGGTGTCAAGATTGACAAAAAAACAATCCAGATTGATCAGCAAACCCTTTCCTGTATTTTGTGGGATCTGCACGGCGAAGATGAATTTCAAAAAGTCCGCATGTCGTATTTGCGTGGCTCATCCGGATATTTGCTGGTGGTTGATGGCACCCGACGCGCCACACTCCAAACGGCAATTGAGTTGCAACGCACTGTGGAAGAATCGGTTGGGAAGGTTCCCTTTATCCTAATATTAAACAAATCTGACCTGATTTATGAATGGGAACTCGATGAATCAGAACTCAGTGAATTGACGGCTCGTGGATGGCGGACCATCCGCACCAGTGCTAAAACCGGGCAAGGCGTTGAAGAAGCATTTCAGTGCCTGGCCGAAATGATGCTGGCCCAGGGGTAGGAGTCAGGATTCAGGGGTCAGGGGTCAGGGGTTTTGAATACCTATCATCCTGACAGCTTCTTCGTTTTTCGTCCTTTTCGTCTTTTTATGCTGAAAAAGAAAGTCTGCTTACTCGGAGCATTTGCGGCTGGAAAAACCAGCCTGGTCGCTCGCTTTGTCAAAAGTATCTTCTCTGACAAGTACCACACGACGGTTGGTGTCAAAATTGACAGCAAGTCGGTGCTGGCTGGCGATCAGGAAATCTTGATTTTGTTGTGGGATCTCTATGGCGAAGGCGAAGAAGACGAATTCCAAAAAGTTCGCATGACGTACCTCAACGGGGCTTCCGGCTATATCCTGGTCGTGGACGGCACCCGCCCCGAGACCTTGCAAACCGCCCAAACATTGCACCAGCGCGTTCTCAGTCAGGTTGGTCAACTACCATTTGTGGTGGCCCTCAACAAGGTTGACCTCAGTGATGAATGGGAACTCACCTCTGAAGATTTGGAATCCAACCAGACTCACGGATGGGAGTTCATCTATACCAGCGCCAAAAGCGGCGAAGGTGTCGAAGTCTTATTCCAACACCTGGCCCAAAAAATGGTCTCAAAATGACCACTTGTGCCAGATGCCTTATTTCCTGATAGACCAATGTTCAAGGATTTCCTCCATGCCAAATTTTCCCCAATCCATCCTTGAATTTATGCTGCATTTGACGGTTGAACACCGCACACCGGCCTATCTGGCGATTGATGGCGCGGGTGAGGTGCAGCATGTCGGTGGAAATTTGCAGCGCTACGGGCTTTCCACGCTGGATCCAGACCATCCGATTCAGGAACAACTGTTGTTTTTAGAAGGGATCCTCCCTGAAAACGAAGCGCCCGTCTTTTTCCCCTGTGTCGAGACCCATCCGGGCGTCTTTGCCGACATCCATATATTTCAACGGGAAGATCTGATGTGGGTGTTGTTGCTTGATACCACCCGCGAGGCAAACTGGCAGCGCGAAGTACAACAAAAACTCAACGACCTGAGCCGCCAACAACGCCAGTCACGGCCATTGAAGGTTGATTCCCAATCATGAGCAGTACCATGTTTCTTGCAAATCTCTTTGCTGCATTGAATATTACGGTATTAGAATTTCTCCCCAACCATTCGTTTGTGTTACGTGCGACACCGCCAATCTGGCTAAAACAGTTATTTAAAAAAGACTTACAGCCCGAAGAGTTGTTTCACCCTGAACAATCGCTTCCCTTTTTGGATAACTTTTTGATAGATGCCCGTGCGTTTTGGAGTGAAGATCTCCCTGGTCAACTCAAATCCGGGGTTTGGACCGAGACTGATTCCGATGGGACTGAATATCATCTTGAGGCAACAGCATTGACGATTGATCAGGTAAAGGTTCTGCTCATTGAGTTTCCGCACTTTGAATATGAGGAAAAACACCATCTGATTCAAACTGGACGCATGGTCCACCTGCAATTGGATCAGGTTGAAAAATTAACCAAACGGTCTTGAAGGCATCGGGTAAGGGCTGAGGGCTTGGGGCTGAGGGATGAAGAAAGTAGATCGCATTCTTCATTCTTCATTCTCAATTCTTCACTCTTCATTCTTCATTCTTCATTCTTCATTCTCAATTCTTCATTCTTCAGCCCCCATCTGGGATGACACTATGTCCTCAATGATTCCATTTACCAACAATCATTCTCTCACCAGATTGATCGCTGATCTCACCATAGATCAGGACCTGGAATCTTCAGTTGGACATATCACCCGGCTGGTGACCCAACTCCTCAAAATTCCCCTGGCCACGTTGTGTTTAGGCGAACCTCCCCAGTACTGGTTTATGGGGACGCATGGCTTTCAACTGCCAGCGACCAGCCAAACATCCGGCCTCTGGAGCCATGCCTTTTCAGTTCGACAGCCAGTTATTATTGAAGATACCCACCAAATACCTGCAGTGGCGATGGATGAGCTGGTGGTACAGCCTGGTGGAATTCGCTTTTTTGCCGCTGTCCCGATTTATGTGCAGCATCTCGGCTATTTTGCGGCCCTATGCGTGGCCGATACGACGCCGCGCACATTGACCGAAACTGACCTCCACTGGTTTCAGGAATTTGCCGGGCTGATCCACGATCAACTCAATCTGGCCATGACGACCCTGAGCCAGAGCCAGCAATCACTGCAATTTGATGTGCTGCTGCAACGCTTTTCTGATTTTATTCTGATCCTTGAAACCGATGGGGTGGTTCGCTATCAAAGTCCAGGTGTTGAGAAACTGATTGGATACGCGGGCAGTCAGGTGGTCGGTCGGTCGGTCTTTGACTTTGTGCATCCTGACGACCAGCAAACCATTCAGGACCTCCTGACTGAGGTTTTAGAGCAGACCGATTTTACGATTTCCACCGAGCATCGCTTAAAAACCCAGACCGGAGACTGGATTTGGGTTGAATCACTGGTACATAACTTGCTGAGAGACCCGCACATCAGCGGCATTTTGATCAGTTCTCGCGACATCACCGAACGCAAAGAAGCTGAATCCGCCCTCCGAGCAAATGAAGCCAAGTACCGGGCCCTGTTTAATGCCATCCCCGATCTGATTTTTCAACTCAATCGGGATGGGATTCTGCTTGGCCACAAAGCCTCAAAATTAGAGACACTCGTCTTACCGGATAAAATTCTCGGACGCCATATCACCGAAGTCTTCCCGAAAGAACTTTCCATCCAGGTCTTGCAATTGATTGACGAAACCTTTCGGCATTCAGTCACTACCTTGTTTGAGTATCAATTGCTCGCCGGGAATCAGGTTCGTGAATTTGAAGCCCGCATGGTGGTTTCCGGCCCCGACGAACTCCTGGTCATGGTGCGTGATATCACCGAACGCAAAGGATTGGAACGCGAACAGGCGACAGCGCGTGAAGCCGCCATCGAAGCCGCCCGCATGAAGAGTGAATTTCTGGCGAATATGAGCCACGAAATCCGCACCCCAATGAATGGGGTGGTCGGAATGACTGGCCTGTTGCTCGACACCAATCTGGATGAAGAACAACACGAATACACCCGCATTATTCGGCAGGCGTGCGATTCCCTGCTCAATATCATCAACGACATTCTCGATTTCTCAAAAATTGACGTTGGGAAACTCCATCTTGAGGAAATTGAGTTTGAGTTGTGGCCGGTGATTGAGGATGTGGTCCGCTTTCATCTTGAACTGGCTCAACTGAGAGAACTTGAATTAACCTTTCAAATTGACGCCCGGGTGCCCAAGATTGTGGTCGGTGATCCCGGTCGCCTGCGACAGATTCTGGCAAACCTGATCGGCAACGCCATCAAATTTACCGAACGGGGGACAATTACAGTTCAGGTGACCCTGGCTGATCACCAGCCATTTTTCAGTATTCCTTCCAGCGAACGCACTATGCTCCAGACGGCTGAGCTTTATCCGACCTGGATTCGATTTGAAATCACCGATACCGGCATTGGGATTCCAACCCACCTGCAAGGCCGGTTGTTTAAACCATTTTCCCAGGTTGACAGTTCAATGACTCGCCGGTACGGAGGCACTGGACTTGGTCTGGTCATCTGCAAACAACTGGTTCAATTAATGGGGGGAGAAATTGGCGTTGAAAGTCACGCCGCCCAGGGATCACGGTTCTGGTTTGAAGTCAGACTCGATATCCCCAAAAATCCAATGCGGGAACTGATTTCAAAGACCCCGCTGACCTTGCTTGATCGCCTCCGGGAGCTGCGCGTCCTGATCGTGGACGATAACCGGGTGAACTTGACCATTTTGCAGCAGCAGCTCCAGGTCTGGGAAATGACCCTTTCGACCGCCACCACCGGGGAACAGGCATTAACCCTCCTGCACCGGGCGGCCCAGGAAGGAAGACCTTACAACCTGGCGTTAATTGATGTTCAAATGCCTGATATTGACGGATTTACCGTTGCCCAGATTATTCATTCCGACCCGATCCTATCATCAATCCATCTAATTCTGACCCCTTCGTTTCACAATCCCGCTCAGGTAGAACTCGCCCGGCAACTTGGAATTGCAGCCATTCTGGTCAAACCAATCCGCCAGAATCAATTGCTCGACTGCCTCAAAACCCTGTTTCCACCGCCTGCCATTGACGAACCTTCCGGGACGCCCTCGACCCGATTACCCTTCCCAGGTGGACGAACGACCCATGCCCAAATTCTGGTCGCGGAAGACAACCCGATCAATCAACGGTTTCTGGTACGCCAGCTTGAACGGATGGGCTATCGGGCCAATGTGGCGGGAAATGGGTATGAAGTGCTGGCCTCACTCAAGCTGATTCCCTATTCGCTGATTTTGATGGACTGCCAGATGCCGGAAATGGATGGGTTTGAAACCGCAACCGCAATTCGTCAACTGGAAAAAGAGCCTCAACCAACACCGGCCTTTGCCTACCAGCTCCGCTCAGTCAAACAGATTCCAATTATTGGAATGATCGGCGACACCAAACCCTCGACCCGCGAAAAATGCCGCGAATCAGGCATGGATTCCTACCTGACAAAACCAATTCGCTATGAAGATCTGCTCGAAGCCATCAATTGCTGGCTGCCATTTGAGTGAGGAGTGAGGAGCGATGTCTTCGCCGAAGGGGAAGAAGTCCCTCCAGTTGACGACGATGCCGTTCTGGCTGGTGAGCACCGGTGACTTCCGCCAGCATCCCCGTTGGCCCGTAAACATAATCTTTGGTTGGGGTTGTAGGCGTTGCTGTCGTGCCTTCGTGTTCGGCGATGAGTTCGCCACCCATCCCGTAGACAAACCGCGTGACTGCCGTGCCGACCGTTTTCTTGATGCGGCGGCCTTTTTTAAGAGACTGCCACAGGGGTAACCGAAAGGAATTTCCACCTCCCTTTACTTTTTTGAACGACAACGTGATACCACTCTTCCATCAACACTCCGCGGTTTACATAGATTTCAACAAGCGCCTTTTCTTTCGTTGCATTAAAGCTAAGTAACCGGGCTGATGTATATTTCCGATCTGTTGGAGCGATAAAGAAGGAGTTTCGTTCCACAAACTTAACTGGATTTTGTTCTTCGCACTCTTTTCCTTGCTGGAAGCTGCGTGCTTGTTTGAGTGCATATCCCACAAAGCTTGATTCCTCAAGTTCTTTCCCTTTCTCACATAAATTAGCCAAGATGGATTTAGCTTTGGGCGATTGATCAAGAACAAGGCTATAAATGTAGCTCACACTAAAACTTCCCCATTTGTGGGCAGGCGTATCGGTTAGGTTTAGTTGGATATACTTAAAATCTCGTTCGGAAAGGGGTGATGGAATTGGCCCAGCAACCTGATAGCTATCTTGCTTTGCGTACCAAGTTTGCAAAGCGTTCATTCCCTCTTTATTGCTCAGATATCGAATCATAATTTGTGCCCGCAAGCTAATCTGAGGATCAGGGTCATCTAACAGGCGGACTAAATCCATGATGGCTTGATCCCCTGTTTTGAACAGAGTGCCAAGTTGTTTATCATCGGTGCTGACATTATTCATTTCGGCAAGCAGTTTTCGCACTTTAGAGTTGTGAGAAGATGGTGTAGCAAAACAAGATCCCAATGGAAAGAAAGCACTTATCGCTACACAGATGATTGCAAATTGAATTTTGATAATTTTCCGCATATCAGTTTGCCACCTTTCCTCCAACAAGGTTATTTTGCCACCGGAGTACTTTTTCCTTACCGTCTTTTTGTTTGAACCGAATTTGCTGCCCTCCTCCAGGATATAAACTCTTCATGTGTTCAGGCAAAGGCTCGGAGACATAAAAAATACGTTCTGGTAGCCCCAACTCTCGTCTGATTAGGTTACCTCTTTGATTTTCCAGAGGACCTGGATCCGTGCTGCTATTTGGAAAATCACTGAGGCCATAAAGCCTATGGTCAAATTCATGTATCGCAACCATGCCTATTGAATAAGCATTTTTGGCTTCTGTATCACCGCCTGTTCTACCGAAATCCCCGAAATCTATTCGGATCTCGTAGATTTCGTCTATCTTTTTGCCATCCTGGTCTTGACGCACAGTCCCAGCATTTACTTGAGCAAACGCAATTTTGGGAGAATCAACAGCTACCAAATTAAACTTGAAGTCAGCAGAAGTCGCAGCTTTCAGCAGATCTTCCGCTGCTGCGTTTGATCCGCCTTCACGTCCGGCAGCCTCATTGACTACAAGTTTACCATCCTTATTAAATTGAATATCTTTATAGCCTGTGACCTTTTTCCAGTCGTCAATGAGTTTCTGTTGTTGTTTGGTATCAAGTT
Source organism: uncultured Clostridia bacterium (assembly GCA_964639175.1). Classification (GTDB taxonomy): domain Bacteria; phylum Acidobacteriota; class Blastocatellia; order Chloracidobacteriales; family Chloracidobacteriaceae; genus JACQXX01. The sequence goes on along the minus strand of CAZXCE010000191.1, from coordinate 263 downwards.
TTGATCCATTCACTTCTTCACCTTCTGGGTCTATAAACACAAGAGGGTTATTTCTTGCGTAGGCATATAAATTCCAACTCCCAGGATCATTCACGTGAGTGTCGTTAAGAAAGTTGTCTGGTCGGGTGAATCTTCCCATTTCGCTTGCATAATAACGTGCCTGAGCAAAATCCAGCCCCGTTTCCTCATCTTTTTCGTACCCGGTAAATTTCTGCCGCAACGAGTCCGTCCCGTAGCCCATTCCCGCCGTTCGTCCACCGACC
>CAZXCE010000190.1:0-13608 GCA_964639175.1 uncultured Clostridia bacterium | reverse complement strand
TACTGACTACTGACTACTGACTACTGGCTACTGACTACTGACTACTGACTACTGACTTACCCAATTACCCAATTACCCAACCACAGTTGTACACATTGCACTTAGTTTTAGAACAGGGAGGCACTCTTGTGAAAAGAGGTGAATATCAAACGTTGCGAATGCTTGCCTGCGAAGGCAAGATCACCGAGGATATGATCATGGTGGCCGAGGATGAACGACTGGAGCCAGAGTTCATTCGTCAGGGTCTGGCCAACGGCACGATTGTCATTCCAAAAAACATCAACCATGACTTCCGGCCCATCGGCATTGGAAAGGGCTTGCGAACCAAAGTCAACGCCAATATCGGTGCCTCTGGTTATCATCAGTTTGTTGAAGAAGAAATCGAAAAACTGCACGTCTCGGTACACTATGGTGCCGATAGCGTGATGGACCTTTCAACTGGAACAGACCTGGACTTGATCCGCGAAACATTGATTTCGCGCAGCCCCTTGATGTTGGGAACGGTTCCGATTTACCAGGTGGCCTCGGAAGGTTCAATCCTCAAGATGGATCCCGAAGAATTATTTGCCGTCATTGAAAAACAGGCTCAACAGGGCGTGGATTACATGACGGTTCACTGCGGGGTTACCAAGGAAACCGTCAAAAAATTGCGTGGCCACCAGCGCATCGAAGGCATTGTCAGCCGTGGTGGCTCGCTGCTGGCGGCATATATCGAAGCCACCGGCAAAGAAAATCCACTGTATGAACAATTTGACCGGCTGTGCGACATCTTCGCCCGCTATGACGTGACATTTTCGCTCGGTGATGGATTGCGCCCTGGTGCCACGAGTGATGCGTCTGACCGGGGACAACTGGCCGAACTGCTGGTGTTGGGTGAGTTGACCGCCCGTGCGCGGGCCAAAGGCTGTCAGGTGATGGTTGAAGGCCCTGGGCACGTGCCGCTCGATCAGGTTCAGGCCAATGTCCAGTTGCAAAAGAAGGTGTGCGAAGGCGCGCCATTCTATGTCCTTGGGCCGTTGACCTGTGACGTGGCACCTGGCTATGACCATATTACCGGGGCCATTGGCGGGGCGATTGCTGCCGCGGCTGGCACCGATATGTTGTGCTACGTGACACCCGCCGAACACCTCCGCCTGCCAGACCATCAAGATGTCATCGAAGGCATCATTGCCACTCGCATTGCGGCCCATTCCGGCGACCTGGTCAAGGGCGTCAAAGGTGCCAAAGAATGGAATGACCAGATGTCGCTCTATCGCAAGCGCCTGGATTGGGAAGGCATGTACCGGCTGGCGATGGATCCGGAAAAGGCTCGTCGCTACAAGGAAGAATCCGAAGCTGCTGGCTCGAAGGTCTGTTCAATGTGCGGCAGCCTGTGTTCGATCAACATTGACAACGCCGCGATTAAAAAATTCTCAGGGAAAGTGCCTGATACATCTGAGAAATTCCTCACGAAAAAACCAGAGGTTCCTGAGGAAGTTGTGGCTGAAGCGGTCGCTGGCGACTAAATATCGTCAGGCCGAGCCGGGTTTTCTCAACTCAATTAAAACAAAAGCCCCCGTTCCAACGGGGGCTTTTTTGTCAAATCGAAAGGAATTCCGCAATGAAAGTGACCATCAAAGAACGAACAACCGGCACCATCCTGGCCTCGACTGATGATCCATCAAAAGTCGAATCATTTGAAGGCAACTGGTACTTTGACCCATCGGTGGTCAATCAGGTGGAGTTGCAGGTAACCGATGACCTCTACACCTGCCCATACAAAGGCACCTGTAACTGGGTCAGTTTCTCAGGGCAAGGAAAAACAGCGATGCGGATTGCCTGGGTATATCCCAACCCAAAACCAGGTTTTGAAAATATCAAAGGTCGGTTTGCTTTTTATGGTGGGAATCGCCCCAGTACAGTTGAAGAACTGGTCTGATCGAACAGTCTAAAACTTCGATTACTCAATGAATGGGGATCAAGAACAGCCTGATAAATAGGCGGTCAGCGCCTCTTTCCAGTCCCGCAACGGGTTGAACCCCAATCGGGCACTGGTTGAGCAGCCAAGGGCGGAATTCATCGGACGCGGAGCCGGGCGGTTTAACTCAGCTTCATTGACAGGAAGTATTTTGGCCTGGACTTCAGCGCCTACAACCTCGGCACCAAACAGGGCCAGTTCATACCAGCTACAAGGCGTACCGCTGTTGGTTACGTGAAACAACCCGGTATGCTGACCTTCGATCAACTCACGAAGACGGTAAGCCACATCAACCGCATATCCGGTCAGGATGCGGTTATCTGCCACTGACCGGAGTGTTCCAGCCTTGCGCAGGAGCGCACCGAGTTGACTGGCAAAGTTGCGGCCTCCCGTGCCATATAACCCCGCGACCCGCACAATACAGGCCGCTGGAAGCTCCTGCCGGACCAGAACTTCGCCTTGAAGCTTTGATTGACCATAAACTGAAATCGGGTTTGGCGTGTCTTCCGGTTCATACAAACCATCTTTGCTCCCATCAAACACATAATCAGTGCTGATATGAATCAGTTGGGCTGAGTACTGGCGGCAAGCCACCGCCAGCAATTGTGGCGCAATGGCATTAGATTGAAACGCACGCTCCCGTTCAGCTTCGCAGGCATCAACTGCCGTCATGGCGGCACAATTCACCACAACTTCAGGATGAATCTGATCAAAAACCTGGGCGATTGAATCAGCTTTTGTTATGTCCAGATTGCTGTGCTGATATCCTGTAACTCTATGAGAAGATTTGAGTTCAGTTGCAAGATGCTGTCCAAGTAACCCACCAGCACCGGTAATGAGAATGTTCATAGGAATGAAGAATGAAGAAACTATTTAGTGGTTAGTGGTTAGTGGTTAGTGGTTAGTGGTTTGAAATCAGTACTTTTCAAGAACCAAGAACCAAGAACTAACCACTAACCACTTTCTCAATTCTTCATTCTTCATTCTTCATTCATCTGAATGGCGTCGAGTGCTTCTGACATGGTTTCAAGTCGTGCCTGACGAGCCAGTTGCCGGAGTCGGGGCAGGATTAAATCGAATGAAAAACCACGGCGGACAAGCATATTGGTCAGGCGGTTGATTTCTTGGGGAGAAGCTGGCAGGCCATTGGAGCGAATAAACTTTTGCAGGAGTTCCTCTAGAACATCTGATTCAGGAATCTCGGCATATACCTCCTCCACCGCTTCGCGGACGGTGGCTGATTCCACTTTCTGCTGGGTTAATTCCTGAGTCAGTCGGCGTTTGCCCACCAGCCGCCGAGATACCTGCCCATGGGCAAACTGTTCGGCAAATCGTTGATCGTCAAGGTAGCCATATTCCTTCAGGCGGTCGATAACCTGGGTAACCGTTTCTTCTCGTTCCTGATCATCAATATTTAATTTTTTGAGCTTGCGGTTCAGATGTTGAGTGGTATCAGCAATGCTCCGCGCCCGAATGGCAAGGTATTTGATACCGGCAGCCAGCATGGTTTGAAAGAGACGGTCATCCATGGTGAAGCAGGAGGAGTGAAGAATTGAGAACAAAGAACAAGGCGTTAGTGGTTAGTGGTTAGAAATCAATGTTTTCGAAGAAGTACCAGGAGCCAAAAAACTAACCTCATTCTTCATTCTTCATTCTTCATTCTTCATTCTAAAAGCGGCTAATGCGTTCGGTTGGCTGTGAGCTTCCGCTGCCACCGCTGCGGGTGGTGAGTTTGCTCTCCATTTCTTCGCGTGCCTGATCGGTCGTTGATTGAATACCTTTGGTCCGCAAAATGAACTCATCGCGGTTAGAGGCTCCATTGAGTGCCTGATCATAAGAGATCAATCCGCGTTGGAGCAGATCATAGAGTGACTGATCAAACGTCTGCATGCCGTATTGTGATGTCCCCTGAGCAATCGCATCACGGATCAACGATGTTTTTTCCTGATTCACAATACAATCTTTGATATAGGAAGTGTTGATGAGAATTTCGCAGGCTGGAACACGGTTAGTGTTGTCATGAGCACGCACTAATCGTTGGGAAACAACTGATCTTAGGACACTTGCCAGTTGAATACGAATTGCTTTTTGCTGGTGCGGTGGAAAGATTGAAACAATCCGGTTAATCGTTTCGGTCGCATCCAGGGTGTGAAGCGTCGAAAGTACCAGGTGCCCGGTTTCGGCAGCAGTGAGAGCCGTTTCAATCGTTTCAAAATCACGCATTTCACCAACCAGAACGACATCCGGGTCCTGGCGAAGCGCGCCGCGCAGCGCTTCCTGAAAGCTACGGGTATCAACATCAACTTCGCGCTGGTTCACAAAGGATTTCTTATCGCGGTGAAGAAATTCAATCGGGTCTTCAATCGTGATGATGTGATCGGTTCGGGTCCGATTGATATGATCAATCAGGGCGGCGAGGGTGGTGGATTTCCCCGATCCGGTCGTGCCGGTAACCAGAATTAAACCCCGGCGTTCTTCAGCAATTTTCTCAATCACCTTTGGGAGCTGCAGTTCGTCTACGGTCCGAACGCTGGTCGGAATGACACGCAAGACCATGCCGACGGCGCCACGTTGCTGGAAAATATTGCACCGGAACCGTCCCAGCCCCGATACGCCATAAGCGATATCAACTTCACAGGCATCTTTAAACCGTTGTTTTTGACGGTTGTTCATAATACTGAACGCCATGGCGAGCGTGTCTTCTTGAGACAGCCGTGGAGCGTCAATGATCGGGACCAGTTCACCGTTGATGCGTGTAAAGGGATGGCTTCCCGCTTTGATGTGGAGATCGGACGCTCCTTTACTGCAGGCAATGGCCAGGAGCGTATCAATATTGAGTGGTGTTGACATAGTAAGACGCCTCCCGCGTGCGACAGGTCAGACAGGCAAAACTGCTTGAGGTGCAAGGTGTTGAGGTGAGAGTGAATCTACCACAAGGCAGGGGCAATCTGTCAATTTTTGAACTAGATCAACGCTGACAACCATCTGAAAAGATACGTTTCCTATCCGGTGGCTGACCAATGTGCTTCCTGGTGGCATCAAAACACAGCCTCAACGACTTAAAAATGGCCACCACCCTCAGAAAAGATATAGAAGTAGCTGGACGCTATAGCATTGATTTCCAGCTCAAAACTGATTCCGGCTTCAGTTGTATGTATCTGTTGGGGAAAAAACTTGAGATTTTGTGTTTTTCTGATTTATTCTGACCGTTTAACCTTCTGGGTTCATTCGATATAGAGGCAAAGATTCATGGGTGATCTGGTCAATCATCAGTGTTTTCTTGCAAAAGAATCATTCCCTGTTGCATTATGTCAGGTCTATCGTTTTTCCAGCCAAAGCATCCTTAAAAATCAATCATTTAGCAACACTTTTACTATTTGTTCATTCTGCTCTTCTTTCACTGCAGTTCATCCAGGGTAGTTCAGATTCAACGGAGATCCCCCCATGACGAGCGCTGATGCGACGCTGCTCCTTGTGGATGATGATGATCGGGCACGGTTTACCATCCGGCAATATTTTTCCCGGATGAATTTTGTCCTGATCGAAGCTGAAAACGGTCGTGAAGCAATTCACCTGACGTTGGCACATCATCCTGATCTGATCATTATGGACGTCATGATGCCTGTCATGGACGGGTTTGATGCCTGCCGCGAATTGCGTCAGCTTGGGATTGAAACTCCAATTTTATTTCTTTCAACCCGGACAGAAATTGAAGACCGACTCAAAGGTTTAGAACACGGAGCGGACGATTATCTGGCGAAACCATTTAGTTTGCGTGAGTTAGAACTTCGAGTCCGGGTGATTTTACGGCGACGAACCAGCCCGGTTCAACCAGAGAGTGAAATCCTGGTGCGGGGCGATCTCCGCATTGATCTGGCACGACACGTAGTCAGTCGAAAAGGAAAAGAATTTGACTTGACACCGACTGAATTTAAAATCCTGCATGTTTTAGCAGCCCGTCCTGGGCGGGTTTTTTCGCGAGATCGCCTGTTAGATGAGGTTTGGGGCAATGAATATGATGGCTTTCAGCGCAACATTGACCCACACATTAACCGGCTTCGAGCAAAGTTAGAGCCGCCTGATGCCAAGCCAATGTACATTCTCACGGTCTGGGGAGAAGGGTATAAATTTAATGAAGCCCTGCTCCAGGCCCTGGTTGAGGGGTCGATCGAGAAGAAAGGTTGACGCCGATGACAATACCGTCACCTGAGGGGTTGGAAACGGTTCAACCGATAATGCTTCCGCCACTCTATGCCATTACAGATCAACCTCTGACCGGACTATCACACCTCGAACTGGTCAAACAATTGATCGCAGGTGGGGCCAGGCTGATCCAGTTGCGCGATAAAGTCACTGGTGGCCGAACATTCTATGATGTGGCCCGCCAGGTCATGGAGTATGCCCGCCCTCACGGAGTCAAAATCATTATCAATGATCGGGTGGATATTGCACTGGCCGTCAATGCTGATGGGGTTCATGTTGGTCAGGACGATTTGCCTCCAGCCGCAGCCCGCCAGTTGTTAGGGCCATCAAAACTGATTGGCTACTCGACCCATTCGCTGGATCAGGCGCTGGAAGCCGATCAATTTCCGGTTGACTATATTGCGGTCGGACCTGTTTTTCAGACCCAAACCAAAGAAAATCCTTCCCCGGTTGTTGGACTGGAGCTGGTTCGCAGGGTGGCGACCCAGGTTTCGAAACCGGTCGTGGCGATTGGTGGGATCCCGCCGGAGCGGATTTCCGAGGTCCTTCAGGCTGGGGCAACCAGCGTCGCCCTGATTTCAGGTCTCTTGCTGCCAGTTGATTCGCTGGCGGGTCGTACCCGGTCCCTTCTTTCAGCACTCTGTCACCAGGGTAAAATATAGAAAAAACACCACTTAATTCTTGTTTTGACAGACTTGCTGGTAAGCCCTACAATTTATTTTTCCCACAACGTCGTAAGCACCAATCTCGGGATGCTGGCTTCCCACTCCTTCCAGGCCGCCGTATCACTTGTCTGTGATGCGGTTTTATCGTGCGGGCGACAATTATTAAGGAGGTATCAGGCATATGCAACAATTCGCTTTGTGGCCCTTCTCCACCCGGCCTGCAGGTAATTTCAGAGGAAGACTCAAACAGGGACTACTGTGGGGCTTGCTGTGTATTTTCTTGTTTGGGCAAACCCCAATTGTTTGGGCAATACCATCTGGCTTGCCAGCCCTGGTAGAAAACAACGAGATTAATCCTGAGAAAATGCTCAAGGCAGTACGTAAGCTGGTGCGCCAGGGCGACTGGCAAACAGCAGAAACCAATCTTCGGCAGATTTTAACGGCTGATCCGAAGTACCACCCCGCCCGGTTAGAACTGGCCTATCTCTATGTCAAACAACGCCGCTTGAGCGAAGCCTATGATGAAATTTCATTCACCACGACGTCCGAGCCACCGCTGGCCAGGGCCCATTCGATTAAAGGGATTGCCCTGCTGCGCTCAGGCTATTTTGGGCTGGCGTATGATGAATTGAAACTGGCGTTGGGAATTGACCAGCAGGACGATCTGGCACTGGCAGCTATTGCTGAAGTTGCCTACTATGAAAATCAACTGGAGCAGGCGGAACGGTTGATTAATAATGCTTTATCACGTAATCACAATGAGCCTGATTACTACCTGTTACAAGCACGGATTGCCTCGCGGATGGAGCGGTTTCGAGTGGCAGCCGATGCGCTCAAAGATTTTCTTCGGGTGACTCCGAAAACTGATATTGAGCGCCGGGATCGGATTGAAGGGGTCATTCGGTTTTATTCATACCTGGGTGATTCGCATACCAATGTGGTTGAAGACCCCCGGAGCGCCACCATTCCGCTGACAATTCGCAATCGCCGGCCTCACGTCAAAGTCAAAATCAATGGAAAAGGGCCGTTAAACTTTGTGATTGACACTGGCGCCGGCATTTCAGTGGTTTCACTGACCACGGCTGAGAAATTAGGAATTAAGCCCGTGGCTCAAGGTGGTCAAGCCCGAGCAGTTGGTGGGCAGGGCGCATTTCCAATTGTCTATGGTTTTTTGAAAAGCCTTGAAATTGGCAATATTAAAATCACGTCAGTGCCGGTGTATTTACGGGAAGTCCAGGGAGCCCGAACCAGTGCTCCGAATGAGGGAACTGATGGCTTTTTGGGGCTATCGGTCCTGAATGAATTTCTGGTGACCCTTGATTATCAATCAAAAGAATTGAAGATGGAGCCAAATACCAGAACCGGACAACCAATCGTAACCCAGGCGATTGACCCCCAGGCAAGTACAATTCCATTTCGATTTACTGAAAGCGGTCTGATTAGTATTGAAACCACACTCGATGGTGCTGAGAAAATGCATTTTATTTTTGACTCTGGCGCCAGTATCAGTGTGATTTCTGATCGTGCTGTCAAGCGGCTTCATTGGGAAGACAAAATCCTGGACACAGAAAAAATCCATATTGTGGGTGCGGCAGGGGTAACCCAAAATGTGGAACTGCTGCAAACAAAGACGGTTCAGGTCGCTGATTTGGTCAAACAGGATGTTCGACTTCCGGTACTCGATTTGGTGCGGTTAAATGAGTCAGCCGGATTTGAGCAACATGGAATTTTAGGCGGAGATTTCCTGTACCACTGCCGGGTACAAATCAATTTTGCCACCCAGAACCTGATTTTTACGCCTTTTAATGATGCTGTTCGGCGTGTCAACCTGCAAACAACCAAAGAACTGGATAAGCATGAAACTGAGCCTGTACCTTGAAACTTCAGTGATTGGGGCCTACCTGGATAATGATGACCCATTTCGCCGGGATTTAACTATCCGCTGGTGGGAACACGAGATGCATACCTTTCGCCCCCTGACGTCACTTCTGGTACAGCGTGAATTAGAACGGCTTCCTGAGCCGTACCGTGCGTCATATTTAAATTTGATTCGAGAGATCCCGCAGGTTGAAATTTCCGATGAAGCCGCCATTCTGGCTGACGGATATTTGAGCCGTGGGATCTTTCAGCGTAAATATATGGCCGATGCCCTTCACGTGGCGCTGGCCTCCATTCATAAAATTGACTTTCTGGTGACCTGGAATTTTGGGCATATCGCCAATGTTCAGCGGCAAACCAGAGTACGTCTCTTTAACACATCAAGTGGTTTTTTCTCACCGATGATCGTAACCCCGGAATTTCTGGTGTCGAGTAACGTGTGAGGAGGCTTGAGGACTCCGGGATATGTATCGTAAACCACGCTTTTTACAGGAATTACACGCGATCCGTGAAGAGATGGCACGTGAGTGTGACTATGATGTGGATTTGTTGGCTGAAATGGTTCGCTCTGGCCATCGCCCACCACACGGTCCTCAACAAATCATTCGCGGACGCCGGGTTTTTTCACCTCCCCAGGAAGACCAGGTAAAACGTCAATCTCCTGTAAACGAAACGGATTTCCAATGACAAGATTCACTGCGCTCTTGATGATTTCAGCGTTCCTGGGTACTGGAACCTGGGTTGGTCTTCACACACCAGTTTGGGCCAGAGCCAAAAGCCCCCTGGCCCAAAAGGAAAAAAACGCTCGATTCGCCAAAAAAACACCCCCTCCGCCACAGAAAAACAATCCACAACCAGCACCGCCTGGCAAAAGCGGTACCCCTGTACCGTCAGTTCTTCCAGTAAATATCGCTGATGTTGTGGCTCAGGTGGATCAATCAGTGATGAACATTCAAGCCACGGCTGAGGACGGCAGTATTTCGATTGGCAGCGGCTTTTGTTTGGATTCGAAAGGGCTCATTGTCACCAATTTTCACGTCATCCGGGGATCACTCAAGCTTGATGGCCCAATCACGGTGGTTACCCCAGATGCCCGTACCTTGACGGCCAGCCTGCGCGGATATGATGAAGCCACGGATCTGGCCTTGCTTGAAGTTGATTTTGGGGAAAAACCGATCCCCGCCCTGCCGTTTGGTGACAGCGATACCCTCCGGGTTGGAGACTGGGTCATTGCGATTGGCAGCCCCTTTGAACTGGATCATACCGTAACGCTTGGCATCATCAGTGGAAAAGGCCGAACCGGGCTGGATGGTGAGTATGATGACTTTTTACAGACAGATGCGGCAATCAATTTTGGCAATTCTGGTGGCCCGCTGATGAATTTGAAAGGTGAAGTCGTTGGGATCAATACACTGGTGCTGGTTCGCGCTCAGGGTCTTGGATTTGCGATTCCCATCAATATTTTACGGGAAATCACACCCCAACTTCGTGAAAATGGATTTGTCCGTCGCAGTTCACTTGGGGTGGAAACCCGTGACATCTCAGCCATTGTTCGCCGTACGCTTGGGCTTGGCACCCAGACTCGCGGCGTATTGGTAACCAAAGTCGAGCGCGGGCTGCCCGGAGATGATGCTGGAATTCGTCGCGAAGATATTATCTTGGCAATTGATAGCACGCCGGTGGTTTCAAGTGGACAATTCAACCGTCTGATTGCCCGCAAAAATCCTGGCACCAAAGTCAATATTCGAATTTGGCGAAATGAGCAGGAATACACGGTTTCGGCGGCTGTGGTTGAAAAGAAATAGCCAGACAACGTCAGACAACTCTGAACAAAAAAAAAGCTGTGCCTACAGTGGAGGCACAGCTTTTGACATGAAGAGGAAGGGAAAGGAATCGCGTTACAAGGAGAAGGTCACGTACCAGGTTACAATCAATGGTTCATCGCAGAACCCGTCAGGTGCAGAGTGTCATTATAACTGGGCAAGGAGCGCCAGGCTTGCATCATCAAGGCCCTCGATGGCTTCGACACCAACCCGCTTGAGGAGCAACTCTCGCAGGCGCATCCGGGCCTTGTGCAACTGGGACTTGGATGTTCCGGCGCTGACGCCTAAAATCTGACCAATTTCTTCGTGTTCATACCCCTGCATATCGTGCATGATGAACACAATTCGGTACCCACGGGGCAGTTGTTCAATCGCTCTGAGCAAGGCAATTCGATCAATAATCGGCATCATTGACGGTCGTTTGGTTGACGGTTGCACGACTTCGGGGAGTTCACCGTCTTCGGTCACCGTTTCAGACCGATAGGATTTCTTGCGGAAGTGCATCAACACTTGATTGACCGTAATGCGGTGCAACCAGGTGGTAAAGGCTGATTCGCCACGGAAGCTACTCAATTTACGCTGAAGCTGGATAAATACATCGTGTGCCAGATCTTCAGCATCAGCCGCATTTGAGGTCATCCGCAAACAGAGGCTGTACACCCGGCGATAGTGTTTGTGATAAATCTCTTCGAGTGTGCCGGTGAGCGATTCCTGGTTCACGACGGGTTCTTCGATCAGATCCGCCACCAGATCAAACCCTTCCGGCGCCGTTTCCAGTTCAATTGCTTCCGCTTCGGATTCAAGTTCAACTGATTCAGGCTCAGCGTTCATTTCGACTGGTTCAATCATCATTTGTGAAAAAGCGGTTGGATTAACAGTGTATTCAATCGTGTTCAATAGAGCCTGCTTCATATTGTTTTCCTCCGATGTGAAATAAAAGCCATCAAAATAAGTGTGTGTTTTCATCAGCCAGTGTTTTTACCTAGTGCAAACCTGATGCACAAACTTCAAAAAACCGATGAAATCAGGAAAAAATTTTGTAAGGATTGAGTCGTATACTGGCTAAATGGCTGATTTCTCAGTGAATTACAGAAAAAAGAAAAAGTTAGTAAATACTTACATCCCGTCACCACAAGCAACCTGGGCTGACCAGGTTGCCTCAGTGAGGCCAAAAGCACACCGTGTTTGGTGTACTGACTTTCGTCCGATTACACGATATGGGATAGCACCTGTCTGCATTTCGCAGGCAGACAGGTGCGGCTCAAATTGTAAGGGTGGGAGTTGGAGAAAAACTGAGGGGAGGCGGATATATCAGGAGAAACGAGGTGACTTATTTGCCTGGCTGCAATCGGGTGCCACCGATTTCTTTCACCTGGACGCCAGTCTGATCGGCAAAATAGGAAAAACGACCTGTCAGCGGATAGCTCATCGGCTCGGCATAAATGGCAAAGGAGGTCCGGTCCGCCGAAAGCACAACTTCATAGCGATAGCCGAACATTTGCATGGCTTTCAGATTTTCCTGCAGGATACCCTCTTTAATTAATTCAGGTAGAGATGCACAAAAACCATTGTTTGACCGGGCATAGACCATTTCAACGTTTGCCAACGTGGAGACCAGATTATAGATGCTACCTTCGTTTGCCTGCATTTGCTGGAAGGCGCCGTCCCGCTCATAAAAAAAGTACTGATCTTTGAAAGTATTGACGAGCGTCTGTGTTTCAGCATCGCCGATTTTCCATTCACCATTGACCAGAATCAAATTGACTGGGAGCACATTGGAAGATTCTGTGACTGGCTGACTCTCAGCTTTAATAATTCCTGTTTTGGACTCAGCATTCGTGGAGGTTGCAGTGACAGTTGGTTTCATCTGGGCATTTTTGGTACGTTCTTCCAATAAATCCTGGCCAGGCTGAACCACTTTGCCAGAGGACTCGGTTTTCAACACCCCCATCGGATTATCTTTATCATTTACCACCGTTACTATTTCTTTCGAGCTATTTTGTGGCTGATTTGTTGTCAGGTACACAGTGGCAAAAGAGCCGGTGATTTGCTCTCCATTGAGGATAACCTGTTCTGGAATTGCTTCAGCCATTGCCAGAAAGTCATTTTCAAGAAATTTGAACTGGGCAGGTGAGAGTGAGGCAACGGCTGGGGCATAGACACTGTATTGAAAGGCTTCGACATATTTTTTCTGTCTCAGCAAATCATAAAATCGGCGCACGGTTTCTTTGGGTGAAAGAGGGGTTGCGGTCTGGGCTGATACAAGTCCGGGCCGAAACAGTGGAGAAAAGAAAAGACTGCATATCAAAATCAAAACCGTACACCCGGCACGGAATTGCCAAACCCGCCTTGATAGAACCTGGTGGTTTATGTTCATAGCCAACCTCTTTCAACGAATAAAGATTTGGGGTTGGAGGGATTGAAAGATGCGATCTCTCTCAGCCCTCCTTCCCTACAGATATGGTGCGGAGGTCTCTCTGTGTACCGCTCAGGGTTTGAGCCGATACAGCATACGTGGAAAAGGAATCGTCTCGCGGACGTGTTCAATGCCGCACAGCCAGGTGACACAGCGTTCGATCCCCATTCCAAAGCCAGCGTGCGGGACAGAGCCATATTTGCGCAAATCGAGGTACCAATCAAATGCCTCCTGGGGGAGTTCGTGCTCGGCGATGCGTTCGCACAGACGTTCAAGTGACTGCATGCGCTGGCCGCCACCAATAATTTCGCCATAGCCTTCTGGCGCCAGGACATCAACGGACAAAGACAGTTCTGACCGTTCTGGATCTTCCTCCATATAAAAGGCTTTGATTTTGGCTGGATACCGATGGACAAACACCGGGCAATCAAAATGTCCAGAAATATAGGTTTCATCCGGTGCCCCAAAATCCCCACCCCATTCAAACCGGGTCGGAAGCTTGCCTTCATCAAACCCCTGATGCAGCATTTTGACGGCGTCATCATAATGGAGTCGAGGGAATGGTCGCGTGATATTTTCCAGTTTTGAAATATCGCGTTCCAATGCTTCCAGCTCTGGTCGGCGATTGGCCAGCACCCGTCCCACCACAAAGCAGAGGAACTCTAC
>CAZXCE010000189.1:0-13653 GCA_964639175.1 uncultured Clostridia bacterium | reverse complement strand
CCGCGAGCAGGCTTATTTTCGATAGATATTTGGAGTGCGCCGGCTTGTCGGCGCTTTGGTACCTGATGACCTGTCGTTGGAGACGAAAGCTATGACAGGTCAGAGCACTCCAAATTCTTTTTCTAAAATTGGGGAAAGGTTTCCTTCCAGCCCCAGCGCCGGTCCAGATGGGTTGGTTTGATGTCGCCAAGGCGAGCACCTTCGGCGATCAGTCGCGCCTGATAATGCTTCCAGCCGTTGGAAATTGGATAGATACAAACCTTACCAAGCTGGTTCAGTTGTCGGCAATAGGCATAATGGGCATTGTCTCTGAGCCAGTTTTCGAGGTGTGATTCGAGCGCTTTAAGCTGTTCCGGGTTTGCATTTGATTCCAGGAACAGACCGTAATGCGGCGGATCCGTTTGAACCGGTGCCAGCAATGCAAAGTGAACCGTCAATGAGAACTCAGTTTGTACCTTCGCCAGGATGTGTTCGACCATTCCGGCGCTTACTTTTTCACCGCACAGGTCGCTGGTCTGGTCGAGTTTACCTTCAAATCGAACCAGAGGTGTCTGTTGAAACCTTCCAAGACAAGTTACACGGTCTTTTAAATGATAGCGATACAATCCGCCGCCAGTGGTGAGGAGTGGCGAATACTGTCCGCCGGGACGAAGTTCGTGCGCCAGAATTGGTTTTCGGTTTGGGTGGTCAAGATCAAGAAACTCCAGAAAATGACTGGTGATTGCCAGCACAGAACCCGCGTGCCTGCACAGGGGAAACGACACGACGCCTTCGGTGGCCAGCAAGCCTTTGCCTTGAATCGGAAGCGTCGGGAAAAACGCTTTCAACATCGGGAGGAACTGAGTTGAGGCCCCGTCTTGCCAGCAGGAAATGACGTGCAGATGCGGCCAGAGCGTTTGACCATTGATCGTCCCAGAGTGATTCCGGGCAGATTCCAGTTGTTTTCGGCGTGAAGCCGGAAGTTCAGCCAAAAGTTCCGACCAGTTGTCAGAAATCACACGCATCAATTCAGTCAAAAACGTTGGGCTCCAGACCGAAATCAGTCCAAGATCCTCAGCCGCAAGCAGATGCCGGGCCGTGGTCAGTCGCCACTCAGTGATGTCGGACATCTGGGACACCGAAGCCGGCACTGCACTCGCCTGAGCAAACGCCCAGCGCAGCAATGGCAGCAGGTATTCGCTATCATCCTGAAACCCAATCGGAATTCCCCCAGCCGTCAGTTCTTTTCTTTTTCCTACGGGTGAAATCGCCCAGTAACTTCGCAAGGATTTCAACCGGGGAAAGTGACGAATCAAATCAAAAATCCAGGCATCAGTCGTGTTGGAAAATTCGGCCAGCAGCGGTTGAGTGTAGGGAATCAGTTTATTTGCCGTGGTCGAACCGCTGGTTCGCTCAAACATCTGAACGGATGCTCTGGTCAGCACATTCGGCTCGCCCTTCGCAATCCGGTCAATCCAGGGTGAGAACAGTTCATAGTCGGCAATCGGAAGTCGCTGTTGAAATGCCGAAATCGAATCAATTTCGGCAAACCGAAACTGCTTTCCGAAGGCGCTTGATTGATTTGCTTGAAGAATCTGGGTGAGTTGCCTGGCTTGCGCCTGTTCTGGATGCCGGGCAGCGCGATCAAAACGCTTCCATCGGGTGTGCAGATAAGCGTGATAGAGCGGGGATACCAGTTTGAGCAGCAGACGAAGTGCCATTTCGAGAGTCCTGGGTTACGGATAGAAAAAGACGCGACGGACAAAAAAGACAAAAGGGACCTGACTTCGAACCCCTGAACCCCGAACCCTGAACCCTAAACCCTAAACCCTAAAACAGTTGTTTTCTCACCTGCCGCACCAGTGTTTTCCACCATAAACCAAACCCAATCCGGCCCAGACAGCACAATTCGTCGCCGTGAATGTGGCCGGGATTGCGTTCGACAAAAAAGCGGATGTCTGGCTGGTTAAGCAAGGCCGGTTCAATCGGGGCGACATCCGTTTTCAGTTTTCCATGACAGGTTTCAAAGCGAACAATTCCCAACTCTGGTTTCCAGTCGGTGCCAAATCGCTGGCTGGCTAATTCGTGCATCAACTGGTTGTGCCAGGGAGGCGTTGGTTGGTCATACCGGGGCCAGTACTCAACATAATTTCGACTCAGAAGCAGGTAGGTTTTATAGCCTTTGGAAATCAAAAACCAGTACATCGGCGTGAAGCAATACCGGAGCTTGCTCAGAATCGTGAATTTGATGAATTCGCTGGCCAGTGCTGGTTGTCCCCAATAATCACGGTCAATAATGGTGTCGCCAGAGTAGATGACCATCACCCGTCGCCCGGCGGTGGTGTGCGGATAGCGTTTCACGGTCGAAAACCCTTTGAGTTCACCGGACCCAGAATCGAAAAAGAGCAGCACATGGCTTTTTTCATCTAAATCACAATCAAAATGATCTCTGGTCACGTCGTCATAATAGGTTTGAAACAAGGTCCACATCGTCGCTCGACGTGATGACTCAAGTCGGTTCACTCGAATGGTTTGGGCGCTCAGTTTTCCTGATGGACGAGACAACGACACCGAATCTTCCTCATTGTAGCCAGGGTGTTCCTGGGCGCCTCCAAAAAATTGGTTGCCCAAACGTCGAAAGCAACCGCAGTATATCGGTACTCACACCAGAGCGCCGCGTCAAAATTCTCCCAGTTCCAAAATCTCCTGAACTCCTGAGTTGAACCGTTATGAATCAACCTCCTGCTTTGCCTGCGGAACCAAACCCAAGGTTACCAGAAGATCGCCAGCTACCAGAAGCGCCATCTTTTTTCAGTCGGGCGGTCTTTGGCCCGACGGCAGTTTTTACAGCACTGGCCATCGGATCCGGCGAACTGTTGTTCTGGCCAGGATTGTCACTGCCAAACGGTGCCGGTGTAATCTGGATTGCGCTGGTGGGCATTGCCATCCAGTATTTGATTAATATTGAAAATGGCCGGTATGCCCTGGCAACGGGTGAATCGGTTGCCGTTGGCGCCTCGCACGTGTGGAAAGGCTGGAGCTGGGTACTGCTCTTGAGTTCGACGATTCCGTGGCTCTGGCCTGGTTGGGCACGGGCTGGCTCCCAAATGCTGGCCGGAGTGTTTGGAGTGCCGGAAAAACCGCTTTCGATTGCTTCGCTTTTCTTGTGCGGCATTTTGCTGGCGGCACCAGCCAATGTGTACCGGTTTATTGAAAAGCTCCAGTCCATTCTGCTCACATTTATTTTGGTTGGAGTCGCCGTCCTGGCGGTGCTCGTGGTTTGGAACGGACCCACCACTGCTTCTTTTTGGACCGCGCTGGCAACTGGGAAGGGGATTGGTCTGCTGCTTGAAAAAGCCAATCAGACAAAATCAACTGATTTTCTGGTCCTGGTCAGCGGTTTTGTTTTTGCCGGTGCCGGCGGTATCCTCAATCTGTCCTATGGGATGATGTTGTGTGAAAAGCAATTTGGGATGGGAAAATACTCGCAACCACTGACAGGTCTCCGACAGTCAGTCGGGTTGACCCGTGAAGACACCCGAGTCATCAAACGGATTGTATCTGATGCCGAATCCGAAAGCCGCTGGAAGCAATGGATCCGGTTGTCACGTTCAGAGCACGCGCTGCTGTTTGTTGGGGGAAACACCTTCAGCATTGTTTTTCTCTCGCTGATTTTTTTCTGCTTGCTGGGACCACAAACTTCAACCCAGGGAACTTCATTTTTGCAACTGGCAACCACCCGGCTTCAAGACACGCTGGGCCTGGGTGCCTCACTTTTATTTGTAAGCGTCGGATATGCGATCTTTTTCACGTCTGAAATCGGACTGATTGACGTGACATCCCGGATTTCGGCAGGAATCACCAATTCTTTGCTTGGAGCAGAGCGATTTTCAGCCGGCAGGCTCTATCACATTTTTGTCTGGTCAGAAATTGTGATTGGCACCATCCTGATTCTGGTGGACACCCGGCAGCCGTTCTGGTTTTTGATTACCAGCGCCATTCTCAACACTCTGGTCATGGCGCTGTACACTGTCCTGATTGTAATTTTGAATCGAAAAATGCTCCCCGCCTTTGCCCGGGCCCATCCAGTGATTGATTGGGCCATGATCGGTGCCGCCTTTCTTTATTTAGCCTGCTTTATTTTGACAATTGTACGGCTGGTCTGACAGAAGCCCTATCCCGGCTCAGGAGATCACGGGAAAAAGAAAAAAGAGCACTCCCGGAAGGAGTGCTCATCAGTTGTTTGAGAGATTACAGATTGACAGAGGATCTTTGCTTGAAGAATAAGTCGCGCTATGCCATCTCGCACTGAAGCGCTCGGAGGAGGCAATAGTGAAGTAATTCAATTAACTAAACTTGGTGAACTACTGACTACTGACTACTGACTACTGACTGGTCTTAGAATTTGGCCTGCACTGCGTAGGCTTCCAGTTGGTTCGGGCTCTTCACGCCGGGCATTTTGGTCACGTCGGTGAGTTCGAGGTCACGAACGACCAGTTCCTGGCCGGCTGGAATCGCACTCCGGTCAAAGTGGAGCGTCAGTGTGTGGGTGCCAGCCGTGAGGCGTTCGGCAGTCTGAGCCCAGGCCACTGGTTCGCCAGCCGTGTTGACCAGATTGGCGCGGAGGTGGAAGCGGCCTTCGGCTTTGACTTTGATGGAAACTGTAACGTCCAGATTTTGAGCCGTCAGTTGTTCGCTGACCACTTCGCCCAGTTTGGCGCCCGCTTTGCCAGCCATCAGCGTGATGTTGCCAGTGCGGAGGAAGGCTTTTCCTTCAGCCGTTGTGCCGGCGGCGTCAACGATGATGTTGGTAAACGTGCCCAGATTTTCAGCCGAAACGGTGGCGCTGTAAAAGCCTTCAGCCGTTGGGTTGAGTTTCACGGTTTTGATGAGCTTTTTGTCTTCGCCAAACAACCGGGCCGAAACGGTCGCGGCTTCAGTTGCTTTGCCGTTGAGGACCTGAGCGCGGATTTCAGTTTGTTCGGTTACATCCACGGTGTTTTTTGACAACCAGGTTTTGAGCATCAGGTCGTTGTTGTCATTAACCACGATGTCAATCGGCGATTTGCTGTGGACATTGAGCGTGTAGCTGCCGACTTCGGTCACGGCTTGAACTGGTGTGGCCATCATTTTGGCCGTGGTCACCATGCGCTTGGTGGCATCTGGGGTGGCAAACATTTCGTCACGGGAAATCGGCTGCATCACGGCGGTGCTTCCACCTGGAGCTTTGAGTTCAAATTCGGCGTTGCCATCCAGACTAAACACCCCAATCGCGGCACTGGTGCCGGTCACGGGCAGTTTGATGCTTTCGCCGGAGACGCCGGACATCACATAGCGGCTCGACAGGGTGCTTTCACCAGCCAGTTGCTGACGGAATTCCTCTTCGTTCAACCGACCACTGTCGCTGCGATCTGAAACGCGCTTCGGTGCTTTGGCTTCGGCTTCGGGAAGTGACGTTGGGACATTCAATTCTGACTGAACGGGGTCTTTGGCACGAATCATTCCAGCCATCGCTCCGGCCATTACAAACACTGCAATCAGGATCACATACATCTTTTTCATGACAATATCTCCTTCTTCTTTTTCGTCGGTTGATTCAGAATTAGTAGCCGTAGCGGGCAATGTCATCGCCGAGTTTGCGATAGCTATTGCGGCGATTGTAATGATGGTTGGCGTCCGTATTATACCAGTCATTTCCTGGGGCGCCGGTTTTGTGGGCGCTATATTGAGCCACGGCGCCATCGTCTTCACCAGGGAGACCAGCCAGACCAGACAGGGTTGCCAATCCGACGCATTCCAAACACCAGTCGTTCCAGAGACCCGTGCCGGCAACTGAATAAATCGGCTTGCTGCGCAGGGAATCGCGGAACCAGTTGTTGTTGGCATACTGCACATTGGCGGTGGTCAGGCACTGGGTTGATGGGTAGTCCTGATTGAGAAGGGAAACGATCCACGACGTGAAAAAGGAACTGCTGAGGCTTCCGGCCAGGTCGGCGGCTTCAGAACCGGCATTGGGCGGCGCATAGGACAGCACGCGCACGGTATTGGCCTGAATGCGATTGTAATTGCCATTATAGTTGTAATATGGATCTGACGAGTCAGCATTGCACAGAATGTAGCGCATCACGCACCCGCCCATGCTGTGGGTGACAAACACGAGGTCTCTTTTGCCTTGATCGAGCAACTGATTGCATTCGCGGGCGACTTCTCCGGCGGCGTCCCAATAGGCCTGACGTCCATCATAGGTCACAATGTGGTACGGGGTGGCATAATTGCGCGTGGCGGCGCGGATCATATCCGGTGTCCAGTATTGTTGCAGGGTGTAGTTATAGTCCAGGGTGGCTTCGTCGCCTTTCCCGTGAACAAAAACCAGGGTCACGGCCTTGGCTGGTTCGGAATAGATTGCGCTGACAATGATGAACACTGCGGCGACGAGACAATAGCGAATGGCTGAAAGTGCAAAGGATTGAGATGCCCGCGTCATAGCTTTTTCCTCTTCTGTGCTTGATTGTTGTTGAACTTTTCGAGATTGATCTGTTGTGGGGATACAACTGAATGGTGATTCAGTAACATCTAATACAACTTTTGTGCCAGAAGCTAAGAAATCAAACTTCTTATTTAAAAGGAAAGTTCAAGTTCTTCATTTTAAATGAGTTGTGGCCTGTAAAAAGAAGCTGGGAGTGTGAAGGGCGAAACGCTGGGTTAACGGACTGTCTGTGTAGTAAGTATGCAGGGAAACTCTGTAAGTGTAACTAAAGTCAAGCAATGAAATGGCTTGAATGAATCGTCATTCAGTTTACGGAATGTCAAGTTTCTTGACATCAATCAACACTCCAGTCTGAAACTGATGGCTGGTTTTCTGGTTCGACTATATAATAATGACAGGCATCATAGAGGAATCAGGAGTTAAGCTATGAGCAACGAAGATCCAACCAGGAAATATCCGCCGCCAGAGAGTTTCCAAACGCGAAGCGATCTTGAGGCAATGCTGGTCGCCGTTGTGACGAGGGTCATTGAACAAAAAATAGATCCCCAGTTTGCCGAAATAAACCAGCGTTTTGACCGGCTTGAAGCTCGGCTGGAACGACTGGAAAAAGGGCAGGATGCACTTTTGAAGGAATTTCGGCACTTCAAGAAGGAAGCGGAGAGCCGCCTGTACGATCTTGAGTACCCGGAAGAAAAGGCAAGTTGAAAAATTTGTATTTTCCGCAATCTTCAACCCCAGACCGAGAGCCCTCATTTGATTGGCCGTCGCCTGAGATTATCTCAGACGACGGCCTTTTATTTTGCCGAGCTTTCCCTCCAAAATATGAGGAATGCTCTGGTAATTTTAGAAAACTGTAAAAATATCATATGAAGTCGTATTAAATTGGATTATTAAATAGACAATAATCAGGTGAATCTGTATAGAAAAGGAGTTTCATCATGGATCTTCTCAAACCTGGGGAAGCTGCCGCCGAACTCGGCATCAGCCTGCCTACCCTCAAGCAGTGGATTTACAAAGGCAAAATTGAATCAATCACGACGGCGGGCGGTCACCACCGGATTCCACGCAGTGAAGTTCAGCGCCTGCTGAAAAGCCATACCTCACCATCAGCCAGCCCTGAACCGCCAGTTCACGCCGATTCGCTGGTGCTGGGCGCCATCAGTGGTCGCAACAAGCTCGCCGGAACCGTGGTTGACGTCAAAATTGAAGGATTGCTGGCTCAGGTGACGCTCGATATTGGCGGTCAGATGATTACTTCGATTATTACCCGTGGTTCGTGCGAAGAACTCGGCCTGAAACCCGGTGTCCGTGCCTATGCGCTCATCAAGGCAACGGAAGTGATGATGATTCGGGGGTGAGTGTGAGCGAGTAGCAAGTAGCAAGTAGTCAGAAAGAAACCGTTCAAGCCCTTGAAGTCTGTGGAAGTTATCAAAAGGAAGAATGGACATGCTAATTCCAAACCGCAGGCAAATTGAATCAACCCGGCTTACAAACTGGATTGGCTACTCGCTACTCGCTACTCGCTACTCGCTCGTGGTTTGCTACTCACTTTTTTTCCTTTGGTGGCTGATGCTGAGTCTCCCAGTTTTGGCGCAGGCTGGAAAAGCAGAATTAACCGGCATCGTTTTTGACTCGCAATCAGTGCCTGTGGCGGGTGTCAGCATTCGGTTAACTGAGCAGCAAACCCAGCAAATGGTTGAATTTACAACTGACTCGACCGGAACGTTTACTTTTCTGGCACTGAGACCAGGGCGGTATCTGGCACGCTTTGAAACGCAGGGTTTTAAACCGGTTATCCAGGGGCCATTTCGGTTAGGGACCGGGGAACGGGTTCGATTGGACATCAGGCTTGAACCTGGAACCGTCGAAGAACTTGTCATTGTCGAAGGTGATGCCTCCTTGCTGCGAACTGAATCTGCCACTGTCGGGCAGGTGATTTCTGAACGAACCATCAAGGAACTGCCGCTCAATGGGCGCAATTTCATTTCACTGGCGACACTGGCACCAGGTGTGGCGCTCCCGCCTGGGTCATTTTTCCCGCGCATCAATGGCGGACGGCCTCGAACCAACGAATACCTCTTTGATGGCATTTCCGTGCTCCAGCCCGAACCAGGGCAGGTCGTGTTTTTTCCAGTGATTGATGCCATCCAGGAATTCAAAATTGAGAGCAATACACCGTCGGCTGAATTTGGCCGGTTCAACGGTGGTGTGGTCAATTTGACGACCAAATCGGGTTCGAACGGGCTTCACGGCACCGGCTTTGAATTTTTCCGCAACGAAGCGCTCAACGCCCGTAACCTGTTTGCTCCAAAAACTGCTGCCAACCCAAACAAGCCGCTGTTTCGCCGCCATCAATTTGGCTTTGTCCTTGGCGGAGCGATTGTCAAAAACCGGACCTTCTTTTTTACCGATTACCAGGGAACGCAGCAGGCGATTGGCCGGGTGTTGATCTCAACCGTGCCGACAGTTTTGCAACGCCAGGGAATTTTTACTGAATCAGTCGCGGGGATTGTGCCGCGAATTTACGACCCGGCCACGACTCGACCCAAAACCGGAGGTGGTTTTGAACGCGATCCATTTCCCGGCAATCAGATTCCAGTCAATCGCCTTGATCCGGTGGCCGTTGCCCTTTTGAACCGTTATCCACTGCCGAATCTCCCTGGAACGGCCAACAATTTCCGGCGAATCGGCACTGAGTCACAGGATCAGAATCAGTTTGATATCCGGCTTGATCATCAGTTTTCCCCCAAAGATCAAATGTTTGGGCGCTATTCGCTGGCCAAAGATACCGTTCGCCCGGTGACGCCCTTGCCGGAAGGCAGTGGGAATATCGCTTCAGGCGCGATTGCGCCGACCCGAACGACAGGGCACTCATTTGCCGCGAGTTATATTCATTCTTTCAATGATCGGATGGTGAATGAAGTCCGCGTCGGTTACACCCGTCGGGCGATTGATCGCAAAGCGTTACTTTTAGACGCTCCTCCGTCGCAAAGCCTTGGCCTGCCAGGAATTCCATCAAATGGTGCCTTTGAAACCGAACTCCCAGCCTTTGTGATTGACGGGTTTCAACAACTGGGGCCGCCGACAAACACCAATTCAGACTTTCGAACCGACGTCACGCAGGTGGTGGAGATTTTTTCGCTTCAACGTGGGCGGCATTTGTTCAAACTTGGTTTGGACGGGCGCTGGTCACGGCTGGATGTGACCCAGCCGCCATCTCCGACCGGAAATTTTCGGTTCAGCAGTTTATTCACGGATTTGCCAGGAACGGCAGGAACGGGTTTTTCGTGGGCCAGTTTTTTGCTGGGGCAGGTTCAGATCTTTTCAATTGATTTGCAGCAAAAAGTTTTACGGCCACGGGCACACACGCTGGAACTCTTTGCCCAGGACGATTGGAAAGTGACCAATCGGTTGACGCTGACGGGTGGGCTTCGGTACACACTGAATTTTCCTTCGACCGAAGCTGAGAATCAGGGCGCCGTGTTGAACCTCACAACCCAACAGCTTGACTACCTCGGGAAAAATGGTGCTTCGCGGAGCGCCCGTCGCCTGCACAAATTAAACTTTGGGCCACGCGTCGGCCTTGCCTATCGGATTGGCGAAAAAACCGCCATTCGGGCTGGATATGGTCTGACCTGGATTGAACAGACCGGCATCACCACGCCGTTCACGATTCCGCAATTTCCTTTTATTCAAACCGTTTCTGAGCGGTCGCTGGATAGCATCAACCCGGCGTTTGTTCTATCAACTGGTCCACGAGTCGCACCTTTGCCACTTTCTCCGGATGCCGGGCTGGGTCAGGGCGTGTTTTCAGTGGAGCGGGAGCTTGGCTCCGGGTACGTGCAGCAATGGAATCTGGCGGTGCAGCGTGAAGTTGGCCGAAATTGGACGGTTGAAGTTGCCTACGTGGGGTCGAAAATCACACGGCTGGGCATTCCCGACACCAATCTCAATCAATTAACCGTGGATCAACTGGCACTTGGGTCAAAGTTGCTGGAACGGGTGCCAAATCCCTTCTTTGGACAAATTCCACGGTCGTCATCTCTGGGAGACCCAACCATTTCACGCGCACAATTGCTCCGGGCCTTTCCACGCTTCACCACGGTAAGCCTGTATCGCAACAATGTCGGGAATTCGAATTATCACGCGTTTCTGGCAAAGCTTGAAAAGCGATTTGCCAGCGGGTTTTCGACGCTGGTGAGTTACACCCGATCTAAATTGATTGACGAAGCCTCATCCGTCTTTGACGCGAGTGTGTTGACCGGCCCGGTAGCCAGCTTTCCAGTGGCGGATAGCTTTAACCGCCGCCTTGAACGTGATGTATCAGGCGGAGACATTCCGAATGTATTTGTGGCCAATGCCGTGTATGAACTGCCGTTTGGGAAGGGAAAGCTATTTCAACCAACGGGCGTAGCGGGGATGCTGGTAATCGGCTGGCAGGTATCGGGGATTCTGACACTTCAATCAGGTTTGCCATTGGCCGTGACCCAGGCGACCAATTTGAATTCATTTGCCGGGTTTGGAACTCAACGACCACACCGCATTGGCAACCCGGAACTTTCCAACGATGAGCGTTCTGTGGCGAAATATTTTGACACCACCGCCTTTCGGTTGGCACCACAATTTCAACTCGGGACAAGCTCGCGCAACCCGGTACGTGGGCCAGGTTTTCGCAGCCTGGACCTTTCCCTGGTGAAGCGAACTTCACTCACCGAACAGGTTTTTCTCGAATTTCGGGCCGAAGGATTTAACGTGACCAATACGCCGCCGCTTGGGAATCCGAATGTCGTATTTGGGACGGCTGGCTTTGGGAGCATCACCTCTGCCGGAGACCCCCGCGTGGTGCAATTTGCCGTAAAGGTTGGGTTTTGAAGAGCAGGGTTCAGGGTTCAGGGTTTGAAAAGACATAAAGGACGAAAAGGACATAACGGGCATAAATTCGAAGACCCTGAACCCTGAACCCTGGTTTTCTGACCCTGAACCCTGAACCCTAATAGACATTATCGGAGATAAAACCGGGCTATCGAAAAAGGAGGGCGTCAAGTCAGTACCACCCGCGTGAGCGGGTGGGTTGCCACGCTGACGAAGCCCTACTTTTGGGGAAAATGGTTAACTCCGATAATGTCTAATGAAGAAATTGCCTCGCTTCGAGCAGGATGGGTTGGTATTCAAGCTGAAGCCACTGGTTGATGCGCAGTGCTTTTTCAAGTGATTCCACTGACTGACGGGCGGTGGATTGGTCATTCATCGGCCTGGCTTGAATCAAGAGCAACCGACCTTTGATCGCATATAACTCAGCGAAGTCCGGGTTGATGGCCAGTCCTTTTTCAATCATTTCCAGACCCTGTTTGATCTCAGGTTGTGGATCACGTTTGCTCTGGGCTGCCCAGTTGGCCTTCCAGCAGGCAAGTTGGGCAGCGACCCGATATGTTTCCGGGTCGTCGAGTTTTGTTTCAAATGCTTTTTTGAGAGCGGTTTCAGCTTTGACAAAATAGCTATCCGGTGATTTTTTCTGTTGTATTGCCCATTGGGCGGCAATCAAATCGCACTCAGCCTGGGTGCGAAAGGTCCATTCGTTGGATCCAAGCTTTTTGCTTTTGTCCAGCCAGCTTCGACTTTCCGCCAGATCACGGGTTGGATCCTGACCCTGGCTCAACTGCCAGCGACCACGCAGGCAGTACAGCAATCCAATATTGCAGGGAGGAACAAACCATGTTGGGTTAATTTTGATGGCCTTTTGATACTCAGCCAGGGTCTGGTCAAAAAGTGTTTGTGAAAAGCGACCACACCGAGTTTCGTGATGTAATTTCCAGTACAAAATCACTCCTGTGACGTTTGGAATTCCAGCCATTTTTGGGCCCAGCTCCAACGCCTTCCGCATATATTCTTGGGCCTGACGGAATGACGGAATTGGATCGAAGCTGTGATGCATTTCATACATTCCCTTTAAATAATAGATATTACCCAAAGTTGCGGGCGGGGAAGGATCTTTTGAATTCAGTTGAGCCGCTTTTTGCAAAACTACAACGGCTTTATCGAGCAATGGTTGAGGACTCAGACCATGTTCAATTTCATAGACCATTTGACTGCCATAGATTTCGCCTAAGTTACTATGAGGGTAATGGTAATTTGGTGACAGTTGGATGGCTTTTTGAAAACAGATCACTGCCTGATTGAACATTGGGCGTGGATCACCTCCATGTTCCATTTCAAAATCACCCTGAACTCTATAAGCATTACCTAAACTGTTGTAGGCACTTGCGTAATTTGGAGACAGTTCGATAGCTTTTTGATAACTTCTTATTGCTTGATCGAATAACACCTGGTGTTCTCGACCCTGATTCTTATCAAGAACACCTAAGTATGCATAAATATCTCCTAGCACATAATGACCAGATGCTTCGTGAGGATTCCAATTCAATGCCTGTTGTGCCCAGTATTTTCCTTGTTCCCAATTCGGACGTGGATCCTTTCCCTTATTTGATTCTCCTTCTCCCAAATTGATGAAACAGAGTGATTTAAGGGCACATATTCCTGCATTTTGAGGATCAAGCTTCAAGACTTTGTCACAGGCGGCAATGGCTTTTTCAAATGATTTTTCCATCGGAAGCTGGCGGTTCCGGTCCATCTCAAGGGAAAGCCTCCACATTGAAGCCTGAGCCGAAGCACCTCTCGGATCGCTTTGCCCAACCTGGTTGGCGACTTCATAGGCGGTATCCGCTTGTTGAATGAGCGAATCACCCTCTTCGTACTCTCCCGAAATGAGTTTCGTTACTCCCTGGGCCCGATAAATATCTCCTTTGAGCAGGGTGGCTTCATAAAACCAGGGCGATTGACTGGCAGCCATCTGAGCCTGCGTCAGGGCTGGTTCATAATCGTGGCGGTGCAATGCCAGTAATCCTTCAATATAAGCCGTTTCCTCGGTCGAGCCTTGTTCTTTGGAGTGCAGGTAAGCTGTTAAATGCTGCTGAATTGGTTGCAAATATTCGGTTTCCAGCTTTTTCAACTGGGTTTCCTGAGCCTGTTTTTCTTGGATTTGTTGAGCTTTTCCCAATTCCCGGCGGTAAAATTCGCTTAAGGTTCTTCCCAGCGCCAGATCGAGTTCGGGTGAACGAAACCCGGCAGAAACGGAGCGTTCCAGATGTTCGCGGGCTTTTTCAAACTCTAGCAGCGCCAGATGACCTCGA
>CAZXCE010000188.1:0-13661 GCA_964639175.1 uncultured Clostridia bacterium | reverse complement strand
CACCCCAACCACCTTTGAATCATTATTTAAGATTGGGTTGAGGATAATTCGGTTTTCAGGGTCTTTTTCATACACGGTCAACGAGGCTGATTCAAACTGGGTGCCTTCCATTGAAACAAACTTCCAGGGCGAACAGGCGGTACTCACTGCCGGCATTTTCGATAGTTCATCTGGCTGGATGGTTTTGTTCTGGATTGAATCATAGGCCAGCAACGAACTGTTTCCATTTTGATCAAACGTACAGGCAAAAAATTGTTTGGCACCCGGAAAAGTATTGGTTTTAAAGTGGGTTTCAATCTCAGTGGTGCGGCGATCTTCCATCATGTAGGCAGGAATGGTCAGAGATTGTTTGGCATGGACAAAGTAATATTCTTTGACATCTGAGACAATCGCCCACAGGCAGTTCTTGAGCCACATTTTCTGGGCGGCAGGCATGGCTTTTTGGAGCTTGGCTAACGATTGATACTGCAACGCCACCAGAATCAGAAGCGGAAGAGCAACCGCCATTAAACCAGCGACAAGGATATGTTTGTTGAGAAAATCTTTCACGGTTCTCATAGGCTGTAAATTTTTTTGGAACTGAAATCGTGTATGGGAGTGATAGCTGGGAAACCCAGGTCCGGGTTGAGCACATCATACGGTCTTTTTCGCAAGCCGTCCGCTCAATTTCTCCGGTTTTTACAGTTCTCTTACATCGTTCACTTCATTTTACAGCAATTTGATGACCTTTACTCGCCAGTTGGGCATACTGTCGCCCATCCAGCCAACCTCAGTTCAGGAGGAACCTATGAATCAACCAGAAACGTCCGGAAGAAAGCTCATTCAGTTTTTGGCCTGTGCCATGGCGCTTTCCTTCTGTCTGGAATTCTGTAGTGGATTGGATTTGACACAGCCGTTTGGTTCATCAGCGCAATTGCAGGTGGCGGCAGTTGAAATTCCGGTCTCAGCTTCAAACATTGAGGCACTCACGACAGACAGTCCGACAAAGATTGAGGGTTCAACGGTGGCTGCCAGTCGTCAGCGAAAAGCCAAATCAACCGAAAAACCTGCCTGCAAACCAGCCAAACAACCCGAAGCCCCACTTGAGCCCAGCGCTGATCAAATCGCACTCGTCCACACCAAAACTGAGACCGAATTGCTCAAAAACATCATTCAAGTGGCCGTTTCAGAAAATACCTCTGAAGTCGCCCTGGCCAAATGTGTAACCCAATATGCCCTGGCCAAATGTGCTACCGAACTGGCTGGAACTGAGCGAGTCAAAGCCATCAAAGCGCTCAAAGCCGCCGAGATATTGATTCACACAGCAAGCCCTGAATTTCCTAAAACGCTCTCAACCAAATCAATCAAAGTGCTGGCCCCTTTGATGAAGGTGAAACCAACCAAATGCTAGTCTCTCAGGCATTCTTTCCGAACTGACCCTTTTCCTCATCGATGAATCTCATGTTGTTGTGACGTTTCATTTCGCTTTGAGTCTCCGCTTATAACACTCAAATCGAATATTTTGCCTCCGGAACGGTTTCCGGAGGCTCTTTTTTTTCATCTGACTGGGTTTGGATTTCTACAGGTCGCGTTCAAGACTGGGCAGGCTTGAGTTTTGGAGACAGGCTTTGCAAAATTCCGCGGATCGTAACCGAGGCAACGATCATTGTCCCCCCAATCAGTGCAGATCGGGATGGGGTTTCGCCGGTTCCAAGTGCCACCCAGATCGGATTTAAGATGGGTTCAACCAGAGCGAGCAATGTACTTTCAATCGCCGTCAGGCGAGCGACACCTGCCGTAAAAAACAAATAGGCCAGTGCAATCTGAACCATGCCAAGCCCCACCACAACCAGCCAGCCGGCGACAGTTGGAGGTGGACTGGAAATCATCCACGGCAATCCGATCAAAGCCGCTAAAATATTTCCAAGAGCGACGGAAACCACTGCCGATACATGGGCTGAATGCCCCGGCCCGTGCTGCTGGTTCATCTTTAACTGGTCCAATCGTAAAAACAGCGTGATTCCGGCAAACCCAACCCCGGCAATGATTGCCACGATGTTACCGGTAAACCCGGCAGGAGAAAGCTGATCCCTGAAAAAAAACATCATCCCGAGCAAGCATCCGGCAATAGCCAGCCAGTCAAGCCCTCGGATGCGTTCTTTCAGTAGCGGCCAGGACAACAACGCCACATAAATTGGCGCCATTGATTGCAGCAAAATCGTGTTGGCTGCCGTGGTCAATTTGGTGGCAACCACAAAACAAGTCAGCGTCAACGCATAGCTGAGCGCTGCGGCCCAAACCCAGGGTCGTTGAAGACTTGCCCCGAATGCAGGCACTTTGTTCGAGGCTTTTCCAATCAACCAGATCAGTAATACGGGAATCGCAAAAAAGCTTCGGTATCCAGAAATGGCCATGGCATCAGTCTGAATGACTTTGATCCCCAGCCCGCCGATACTCCAGATTGTGGCAGCAATCAAAACAAAAAGAATGCCGCGAGAACGCTCACTCATTGGTTTGTTCCTGAAAAATGATTCAACACACAGATTTATTCTATTCTGAAATAGTTCTGTTGTATAAGCAAGGGGCTAAACTATTGATAAAATTGTATTTCCTTCAGCCCTTAGCCCGATACCCTCAGCCCTCAATTGTATTTCCTTCAGCCCTGCGCCCGATACCCTCAGCCCTCAGCGGCGCTACCCTATCTTCAATCCCCAGGAAAGTTCAACAATGTTTTGAGCGAACACCACGTCGGCGCTGAATCTGGTGCTCAAAGAGGGACTGAACCACCTGCCAGGTCTCATATGCGGCACCTGGATTGGCAGACAGCTCTTTCCAAATCACTTTCAAATCAGAACAGGTGTCAACATCATAGTGCTCTGGCAAAAACCGAAGATTGAACCCAAACGATTGGGCGCGTTTGGCAACTGAAAATACAATCTGGTCGGTACTCCACGGCAAATTCCTCAAAAATGGATGGATCCGCTCTGAGAGACAGGTGTTCTGGTTGTTTTGAAACCCAATTAAATAATACCCGCCATCTTCAGAAGGCCCAACCACCATATCTGTCTGAGTGAGCTTTGAGAGGGCATCCGTCACATAGGCAGCCGGAAGGGTTGGGCTGTCGCTCCCAATGATGATGACGCGTCGGTACCCTTGTTCGAGTGCCTGGCGGATCGCCTGCGCCTGCCGGTGACCAAGGTCGCCCTCAACCTGAGGGAGAATCTCGGCTTCACTGAACCAGTCTGGAAGAGCAAACGTGGGAAGTTCACCCGGAAAAACTCCATTTTTTGGCCAGGGAGACGAAAGACATAGCCAGAAATCGGCTGAAGTTTGCTCCTTCACCGTTCGCAGGGTGTGGAGTGTATCAACCACAAAAGCATGAAGCAGTTGCCGACGCTGGTTTTCAGAACAACAGCGGGCCAGTCGGGTTTTAATCTCAGTTTCTCCGGGTGCCCGGCTTAAAAGAATCACAATCGCATCTGAGGTCATGGTGTTGAGGGTTCAGGGTTTGGGGTTTGGGGTTTGGGGTTCAGGGTTCAGGGTTTTCAAATTGATGCCCCTGATGCCTTTTTCGTGTTGTTTGTCTTTTTTTCTGATAAGTATCTTGTCATAAATTTTCTGAGATATTGGGTTTGGTAAGTGCTTGATTCTTTTCCGTGTTTTCCGTGTTTTCCGTGGTTAAAATGTTTGGAAATTTTCGGTAAGGTACTTACCAATTTACAATGAAGCCGCGCATCAGAAAAACAGCCAGGCAATTCATTTAGTTGAACTTAGCAGGCAATCAGAAACCAACACAAACTGGTACAAAACAAATTGTCCGTGACGGTTGCCAGACTGATTGATGTTGATACATCAACCACCTCTTCCAACAACAGTCACGGACATCAACATCAAAGCACAGTCGCGGTTAAAATCCGGCGGGCGCCAAACTTATTCAGCGCACAACGATTTCCTTGGAAGGAGTGTTATTGACCAAAACTCCGATCAAACTCCCTGGCGTAATGCGCTGTTTCTTGGGTTTTCCTTTGATTGTGATTTTGGTTGATGACTCGATGGTCACCACGCTGCTGCTGATGGCAATTCCATTGACCAGCACCACCGTGGAACCGGCTTTAAAGCCCACTCCAGTCAGGGTCGCACTTTTCTTTTCAAGCACAATATTGGTGACCTTTGGCTTGATGTCAAAGGTTGAGCCTGAAATTACCGATTCGATGCCATTGAGATCAACCAGTGTCAGGACCAGTTGCACCCGCAAATTGGGCTCAAGTGCCGTGGTGTCAAACAGAAACTCTCGAATTGTCCCATCCAAATTCGGCGCAACTGGCACAGGGGTCCCATTGACCAGCAATGCCAGCCGTTGTGACTGAATGCCAGCGTTATCCTGGGCCTGCCAGCCAATTTGGAGTTTGTCGCCAATCTCCAAAAACTGTGGGAAGGCCGTTAAATACAGGCCGGTTGGCGGCTGACGATCTGGGATGGTGAGTAATCCCGGTGACTGGTCTTCACCTACATTTTGAGCCGCATCAAAGGATTGAACCTTGATCACGCCCTGACTGGTAAAGATGGTGGTTGGAACTTTCCATTCAAATTCTGAAGTGGTTGGCGGGATACCGGCGGCAATCACGGTGGGGAAAGTTTCTCCGCCATTGGCTGATAGCAGCAAGTTGGTCTTGACCACCCCGCGATCATCACTGGCCTCCCATTTAATGGTCACCAGTGAATCAGGTTCCAAGGTTTGAGCACCCGTAAATCCAAGCAGGATCACCCGTGGCGCACGGGAATCATCCGAACCAATCCCGGTCAAGGCAATGGCTGATTCAGGAATGTTGACCGAATTATTTGAAATCAAGAGCTTCCCTTTGACCTGTCCCACCCCCTTTGGTGTCCAGGTCAAACGCAACGCGATGGATTGAGGGCTTTCCAGGGTAAAGGGCGCGGTACATGGAGCGCTTTCCGGGCAGGGTTCAAGCGCAAATCCCGAGGCTTTCGCTTCATCATCAAGCTTGATTTCACGCACTTGAAGTGGTGCAGCACCAACGCTTTGTAACGTCAGTTCGAGTGGATCACTCTTGCGACCAATGCGTAAGGTGCCAAAATTCACCAGACTTGATGAAAGTTCAAGCGCCGGGCGGGGCAATCCCGAAGTAAAGTTGCGAACAAACCGTTCGCCATCAAAGGTGCCCCACCCGGTCACCGGGTCAAACCCAGGGCCAGTCACATCTCCGATGCTGTTCCCGACAAAGTTGTTCCCACTCAATATATCGCGATAGACTTCCGGCCCAGTCCCTGCTGCCTGCTGGATACCAAGGTTGTACAGCGGAAGGTTGACAGCCCCGAGGCCGCTCCCACCGATTTGCTGATTGACCAGGGTAAAAATGGCGGCCCAGGCGGCAGCGGGAACCCCGGTTCCGGCATAGCAGGTTCGGATTCCATTCAGAATGACCACCAGGTTTCCGCCGCCGTGAAACGATACATCGGGAATGGCCCGTTTCCGGCCCGGTAAAATCGTCATCCGCGATTGATAAGAGGGTTTCTCAAATACCAGGCTGGTGCCGCCGCCGCTGGCGCCGGCATCATTATTCCAGGCAATTTCCGCATCATAGCGGATGACCTTTCCTTCGCTGTCTCGAATCGGCAGCAGTTCGGTCCCCCCAACCGCGGTTACATTTGGGCTCGTGGCTGGATAAAAAACTGAATTGCCATTGTTGCGACACCCATCGGAGCCGTTGTCTCCGCTGGCCACCACCCAGGTTTGCCCCTGAGCCGCCGCTTGCAGCAGCAGTGCTTCCTGGGCCTGGATTGTGGCTGGCGATAATGCCTGTTCACAAATACCAAGACTCGTGGCAACCACTTTGGTATCCCGGAGCCGATCAACCACATACCCAATCGCCGCCGTGATATTGGTCGCAGTCACATCACCGCTGGAGCTGGCGGCAACCTGAACCGCCTGAATCAGTGCTTCGGGCGCCAGAGCTGATAAATATTCAACTTCGGCCATGGCTCCATTAAACGCCGCCCCTGGTGTTCCAAGTCCAACGGAGTGAGGTTCAACCGCTCGGACCGGCAGGTTGTAACTCTGTTGAAACATGGTCAGATCAGCAGGCGCCACGGCGCCAGCCATGACCAGCGCCACCTTCTGACCATTGCCTTTGATACCAACATTATAGAGTGGGCTCAAATTGTAGAGTGACCACAAATCTTGTGGATACAGGAGTTGTCTCAAATCACAATTTTGACCATTGGTATTGGCTTTGATTGCCGGTTGCTCAGCTCGTGGCGAGTGATACAGGTCAACTCCATCCAATCCTTCAACTACACTGACATCACTGGCCAAATCAGCGGGCAATTGCGTCACAGCGACGCGTTGGCCAGCAGCCCGTGCCGCTTGAAAACCAGCCAGGGTCGGGGCAAACACTTTTCGGATGACCGATGCCGGCGCCTGACACACCAGCAACGACCGATCATTGATCCGATAGGCAATTTTGAGCCCAGCAGCTTTGGCCCAGGCTTCGACCCGATCACAACTCTCAGTGGTCGGGGCAAACCGCCGGCGAAACTCATCGTGGGTGAGCCAGCGTCGGTAAACGGCGGAACCTGGGGTTTGTTGTTGTTCGATCAGGGCCCGCAGGCCCGCTTCATCACGCAATCGAACATGAATATTGACGGTGATCACCTCTTCAGGTTGGGGACCTTCCGCCCAAACACCCGTTGTCATCACAAGCAACAGGCACAGCAATCCAAAAAAGAGTATTAAGTGCTTCATAGCCATCACTTTTAGTCCGGTAAATACCGCGTTTTTGGGCGGGTTTATTTTTTCAAGGCGCCAGTGCGCTGCGAATTTTGCTGGAAGGTTCCCCAGGGAACATTTTCTGGGCGATAGGCGCCGGGGAAATGAAACGCATACACGCGCTCAACCGCCGGGATGACCCCATCTATTTTGCCATCTCCATCCAGATCGCCCAGTGCAAACCCTGACCAGAGATAAGGCACCAACCGTGGTCCAATAATCGCTTTTGGCCAGCCGGTATAGGGTTTCCCATCACTATGAACCGCAAACAGGTAGTAATTTCGGTCAGTAAATGGCGTCAAACTTGAGCCAGAAAACAGAATCTCCGGTTTGGTGTCTCCGTCAATATCCCCAATCACTGGTTGTGAATAGGCAAAGGTCGAAGCCGCCACCACTGGAAATCCTGGTAAATAGCGACCATCTGCCTGATAGACCACCAGTTGATTGGCGGTTCGGACAACAATCTCGGGCTTTCCATCGCTATTTAAATCAGCCACTGCCGGAGGCGCCACAATATGGGTGGTATTTTCAACCATCTTTGGCCAGCCAGCGATGGGTCGTCCATCGCCCCGGAAGGCATAGGTTTGGGGATTGGGAAATTCACCTTTAGGATCACGGCAGGCAACAAAATCGAGCTTCCCGTCACCCGTCAGATCAGCCAGAGCCCCAACACTCACAAAACTGGATTCAAAATCATTTGGTCCAAGCGTGATTGGCCACCCGCGAATCAGTTTCCCCTGATTGGAATAAGCAATATAGGTGGTAAACACCGAGGCGGTATTATTTTGAGCCCGGGTATATCCAACAATGATTTCCGGCGACGAATCACCCGTGATATCACCCACCATCGGCGAACAGGCCCCCAGGCCAATCACATTTTCCCCTTGCTGGACGGCCACCGGGTAAATGGGGACTGAAAATCGAACCTGCCCACTTCCATTGATCACAACCAGTTCGGGAGGATCAGCTTCGGTAAAACCACCTCCAATCGCCAGGAGTTCAGGACGATTGTCACCGTCTATATCGGCTGCCGTTGGTGTAGGGAGCGGGAAGGAGCTGATGGTGTTAAAGTTATTGAGTTGAACTGGAAAACCAGCCGCGGGTTCACCTGAAACGTGATAGGCGTAAATCACGGGTCCTGGATAATAGCCAGCCACAATAATTTCTGGGCGACCATCACCATCCAGGTCAGCAATCGTCGGAGTTCCCTGAACGAGCTGGTTCACCGCTTTTGGCCAGGCATCGGAAAAAGGCTGACCATTGGCATCCATGACATAAATCCGCCCATCGCCAAACACTGTCAGACCTTCAACAATTACTTCCATTTTTCCATCGCCATTGAGATCAGCAACAGCCGGGTTTGAAAGCGTGTACCCGCCGAGTGGCGACGGCCAGCCTTCGATCAACTCTTTGTCTCGGATCAAGAGAATCGATGCCTGATCAATAAAAACCCCACCTGATCGGTTAAAACCAATCAATCGAAATGTGTAGGTACCACCCTCGGCATCACTGGGGACCTTCCAGGTGGTAAGCTCTTTATTGACAGCCGGTTGGAGTGATGTCGCCAGTTGTGTCCAGGTGGTGGGCGATTCGCCGACACCAACCTGGAGCAAATAGGACTCAAATTCGATCCCCGTTGCGGTTCCAGAAACAGGGATCTGGTCTGAGTTGAAATAAATTTTATAAGGCGTCGGCGATGTCAACTGAACAGCCACCGGGTTGCCACGCTCAAGCTGGCGAATGGCGGAGGAAGCGCTAATTCGCCCATACCCAAGCTGGAGTGAAAATTTTTGAGGGATGGGCTGACTGCTGAGGTCCGTTGAGCTTTTCAACACCTGACGGATTTGCTGGTTTGTAAAAAATGGGAACCGGGAACGAACCAGAGCGGCAATTCCGGATACATGCGGGGCCGCCATGCTTGTCCCGCTTAATCGAAGGTATTTGGTACCATCAGATGCCGTCACAATCCGTTCGCGCCCTTCGGCTGATTCCACGATTGCGGCATTCTCAGCCAGACACGAAAGAACATCAGAGCCAGGGGCAGCGACATCCAGTTTGGGGCCAAAATTTGAAAAACTGGCGACATTCTGACTCGGCCCCAGAGCAGCCACGGTCACAACAGTTCCAATTTCGGCAGGAGTCACGCTTTCGGTTGAAGTTCGATTATTCCCTGCCGACACAACCACCACAACGCCTTTCGTTTCGGCCAGAGCACAGGCATCTTCCATCACCCGGATGCGTGGTCCACCAAGCGAACAATTGATGACATCAGCTCCATTTTGCGCGGCGTATTCGACGCCCCTGGCAATTTCCAACAAACTGCCATAAGGCAGACGGTCTGGAAAGGTTTTGACCGCCATTAATTTGGCCTCATAGGCCACGCCGACCACGCCAACCCCATTGTTTCCAACCCCGGCGGCAATCCCTGCCACGTGAGTTCCATGCCCAAAACTGTCACGGGGGTCGTTATCAGCATCGTCAAGCCGATCAATATCGCCACCAGAAAAATCCCATCCCAAATAATCGTCAATAAATCCATTGCGATCATCGTCAACCCCGTTATTTGGAATTTCTTTGGTATTTTTCCAGATATTGGCGGCCAGATCAGGGTGCAAATAATCAATCCCGGTATCAACAATGGCGATCACAATATCTTTCCCAGTCGATTTATCCCAGGCGTCCAGGGCAGATATGTTTTTCAATCCCCACAAATCATCATAACTCTGCTTCCAGGTGCCTCGGGAGCTGTAATAAGGATCATTTGGTGGCTGAGCAAAGGTATAGGCACGCCAGTTGGGTTCGGCATACACACACAAACCGCTTTGCTCAAGTTTGGCACAGGCGGCTTCGATGTCGGTTTCCTTATCAACTTCAACCACCATGGTTTCAGCCAGGGCTTTCAAGTTACTGACCTGGAGCGCCGGGTCAATGGCCGCCACCCGTGCTTTCTGTTTTGGAAATCGAGCAAGATCGGTTTGCAGAATGTCATTGAGTGTTTGCCCGGTGGCTAATCGCTCGGCCAGATCTTCAAAAGCAGGGCGAACGACCTGCACTGGAATCTGCAGGGCGGTCAACCGACTTTCAAACTCCAGGGCCCGTACTTTTGGGGCCACCTGGGACGCTGGCTTGAGCCGGACAATCAATTGACCGGGTTCATATACTTTTGGAAGCGGCTGGCCTTCTGGAGTGGACCAGGCTTGAAGGCCACCATCGGGCGCAACTTCCTGGGTCCGTCGGCTTTTTGCAGCACTGACTTGTGGAGATTGTAAAAACCAAAACGTCGTTCCCAAACAAGCCACGACCAGAAAAAAGACACACAACGTCTGGTGCCAATTTCTGGACCGGCCCCGTCGGCTCAGAGAAGCGGGTTGAGAAGGCTGAATTGTGGTGATCATGAAAAAAATAGACCTCGCAGGCAGAAAATGCTTAAACCTGGATGATATGCGCAGGAAGGAGGGGAATTAACCTTTTCTTCGTTTCTTCAGGAGTTGTGTCGTGCGACGGCTTTACAAAGTTGTGTCAACAAAGAAAAAAATTAAACCTTGTCGAATCCTCCAAGCATTCAGTGTGGGGTAGGGATTGGAAGTGTATCGTCAATGAGATCAGTATTTTAAGTAAGAAAATGTGAATTTTTACTTGAAGTTACAGCACTCTACCAGAAAACAGTGCTCCATGGAAAGAGCCTCTGGCGAACAGATTTCTGGTGAGCAGGCGACTGAAATACAGGTTGAAGCCCGTCAAAGATACAAATTCTTGAGCCGAAGTACCAGTGAAATCTGAAAAGCGGCATCAAGCCGCCGCACTCCAAACCCTCAAGACCAGTACAATCTGAAAGCAGCGTCAAGCCGCCGCACTCCAAACCCTCAGCTTCTCCGATGGACGTTCATTCCAGCCTGATCAATCGAAGTCACAATCATGGTGTCAATATTGACGTGGGTTGGTCGGGAGGCTGCAAAAATAACACATTCGGCAATATCTTCAGCCGTCAGGGGTGAAATCCCCGAATAGACTTTCTTTGCCCGATCAGCATCGCCTTTAAACCGAATTTGACTGAACTCGGTTTCAACCAGTCCTGGATCAATCGAAGTCACGCGAATTGGCTGGCCGAGCAACTCTTGTCGGAGGGCTTCAGAGATAGCGCGCAGGGCGTGCTTGGTTCCGGCATACACGCTGCCGCCAGGATAGGAAATATGTCCCGCCAGTGAGCCAAGATTGATAATGTGACCGGCGGCCTGTTTGGTCAGATGGGGCAACATCGCTCTGGTCACCCGCAAAACACCCATCACGTTGGTATCGAGCATGGTCATCCAGTCTTCATCTGACCCTTCGCTGACTTTGGCAATTCCGAGCGCCAGCCCGGCGTTATTGACCAAAATATCAATGTTGCCAAACTCGACCACCGCCGCTTCGACAAAAGCGGTGACGCTTTGAGTGGAGCACACATCAAGCGGGTGGGTAAATACCCGGACGTCATAGCGTTCGTGGGCCAGACGCGCCAGATCTTTCATTTTGTCACATCGGCGGGCGCCGAGCGCCAGATGGGCACCTTCAGCAGCAAATGCCAGAGCGGTGCTATATCCAATTCCGGAACTGGCACCGGTGATCATCACAACTTTGTTTTTCAAACGATGATGAATACTCATAAATGCTTTCAATCAGATACTTTCAGAAGAAAAATATGGAGAACTGTGATCTGCCACAGATTCGTGGTCGAGCAACTTTAAAGACTTTGCAAACCAGCCTCGCTAAGATACAAATCCAGGTCTCAAGAAACAACCTGACCCGGCATTTTCCAAACCATTTCATCTCTCTCAAGGAGTACTCCCAGGCCCTATGCACGAAGATCTCATCAGTTTGCTTCCCAAAACCGAGTTCACCCGGCGTGAATTTGTCGTCACCTCACTTGCCGCCGGCTTTGCCCTGGCCGTCCAGCCGGTTTCCGCCCAGACCATTACCACTGACACCACAGGTCTCATTGCCGGTGAAGTCAAAATCCCGGTCAAAGACGGCGAAATGCCGGCCTATCGTGCCATGCCTGAAAAAGGAAAGGCGTTTCCGGTCGTTCTGGTGGTTCAGGAAATTTTTGGCGTTCACGAGCATATCCG
Source organism: uncultured Clostridia bacterium (assembly GCA_964639175.1). Classification (GTDB taxonomy): domain Bacteria; phylum Acidobacteriota; class Blastocatellia; order Chloracidobacteriales; family Chloracidobacteriaceae; genus JACQXX01. Next base: position 1,790 of record CAZXCE010000188.1, on the reverse strand, counting down.
CGACGTCTGCCGCCGTTTTGCCAAAGCTGGCTATCTGGCTGTGGCCCCCGAACTGTATGCCCGTCAGGGTGATGTTTCGAAACTTTCAAACTTTGACCAGATTATCGAAGTTGTCCGTAAAGTACCGGATTCACAAGTCATGGCTGATCTGGATGCCACTGTCGCCTGGGCCAAAGCGACCAAAAAAGGCGAGACCAAACACCTTGGAATTACTGGATTTTGCTGGGGTGGCCGTGTGGTCTGGCTCTATAGCGCCCATAATCCACAGGTCAAAGCCGGTGTGGCCTGGTATGGCCGGCTGGTGGGACAACCATCAGACCTCAATCCCAAACATCCAGTTGATATTGCCGCGTCGCTCAAGGTGCCGGTACTGGGGCTCTATGCCGAGAAAGACAAAGGCATCTCACTGGAATCCGTCGAGCAAATGCGCAAACAGTTGAAGTCACCATCTGAAATTGTGGTTTTTCCTGGGGTGGATCATGGCTTCCACGCCGATTACCGCCCAAGCTACAACAAAGAAGCCGCCCAGGATGGCTGGAAGCGCCTGCTGGCGTGGTTTAAGAAATACGGCGCCGCCTGATCTGACACGATGACTTTTTGACAAAATGCCACGATGACGGGATGACAAGGTGACAAATAACCAGGCGACATCTGTCAGTTTGTCATCTGGTCACCCTGTCACTTTGTCATTGATCACTTCGTCAGCTTTCTTCCACGTCAGAAAATTCGGCCTCAATAATGTCGCTCTCAACAACTGGCGCTGAGGGTTGGGCTGGTTCAGAGGGGCTGGACGGGGGTGGTTCAGGCGAAGTTTTGCGGTTGTTGACGCCGGCGGCTTCGGCTTCCATATCGCGAATGCGGGCTTCGACGTCTTTATAGCGATACCCTTCAACCCCTTCATACACCGGGTCAACCCCATTGGTGGCTTTCATCACCGATTCGATATCCACAATCTGGGCAAACGCATGACACAGACCTGCCCGGAGCATTGACCAGTGGCCCAGGGCCAGGGCCGTCTCGCGGATCTCGTTGATGTCAGGATTGGTTGAGAGTTGATGCCGCTGGAGTTCCGGGTTCCAGATTTCGAAAATTCCGATTCGGCCCCGATATCCGCCAATACAGTGCGGACAGCCCTGTTTATTGGCTCGTTTGGGGCGAAATGAATGCAACGGCACCTGCCAGTATTCCAAAATGGCTTTCAAGCGCGGGTACTTTTTCCAGAGCAATTCCCAGTCTTCCGGGATCGCACACTCGCGACACAATCGCGGGAGCAGCCGTTGATAGATGACGGCGATGAGCGTTTCGCTGATTTCATTGGGGCTGATACCGTATTTTGAAAGGCGCGGAATCACCTGAAACGGATTGCGAATGTGAATTGTCGCCTGGGTGTAAATCCCGGTATCGGCAGCCATAAAGGCAAACCGGGCGGTTTCCGGATCGCGAATTTCCGTCATTTGAATGCCCTGAAAATTGCTCCGTAACAGCGCAGGCAGATAATCTGTCGCCTGCTTTTTGGCCGAAACGCTCACCTGATACATCGAGGGAACCCCGACTTCCACCGGGTCTTCGATACTGGCAAAGCGTTTGCCTTTGTAGTTTTGCTGGAGCAACGCGGTAATGGCTTTCAAGGTGCCGTTTTTCCCGCTATTGGTCGGACCACCAACGAGCAAGAGCCCGTCAGTCGCCGCCGCAATTTTTTCGTAGATCATTTCGGTCTGGAAGGGTAAAAAGCCAATTTCTTCAATCGGTCGAATTTCCTCATCATCCCGAAACAGTCGGAAGGTCACCCC
>CAZXCE010000187.1:0-13762 GCA_964639175.1 uncultured Clostridia bacterium | reverse complement strand
ACTACTGACTACTGACTACTGACTACTGACTACTGACTACTGACTACTGACTATTATAAGGATTCAAGTATGAAATTTTTGAAATACGGATTGGTTGGTTTAATTATTTTTATTGCCGGTGTTATCGCATTATTTGCCAAGATCAACTCTGATTTTTCAAACGAATATTATTTTCTTGATGTCGTTAATGCCGGCACAACAGCAGCAACGCTCACGATTTCACAATCGGATGGAAAATGGACCATCGGCGCCGGAGAATCAAAAACCATCAAAGTTGAAAAACAAAAACGGGATGATATTTCCGCCGAACGAACTTTTTCTGTTGCGAATGGCCAGCAAAACCAGACGGTCAAAGGCAGAGTACATTATTCCGGCCACACGGTGCTCGATCTCACCGGTTCGGCCTGTATTGTGGCGGCTGATTACGGGCCACAGTATCGCCCCAAAGATGCGCCCTTCCCGCCAGGGGAAAGCGATATCAAAGTTTTAAAAGTCTATAAAGGAAGTCAGGTGTTTGACCCGGCGCCATATGACACCAACCAGGGCAAATCAGAGTTTTATATCTCGACGCCGTTGGGTGACCCGCTCCCGGAAAAAATTCAGATAACCCCTGGCAAAGTTCCTCAACACGTGCGGTTGATTTGTGTTCCGTGTGGGATTTTGGATAACCCTAAGGAACTCTACGATTACCTCAACAAACACTGATTGGGGCTGAAAACATCGGGCTGGGGGCTCAAGACTTCGGGCTGGGGGTTGAAAATTATTGACCCAACTCTTCATCCCGTTTTCTTCAACCCTCAGCCCTTAGCCCCAAGCCCTCAGCCCGATGTTTTCAGCCCGCTGCCTTCATCTTCAACACCACAAAGGTAATATCGTCATCCTGGGGGTGATCTCCGGCCCAATCATCTCCGGCTTTGACCAGTTGCCGAATGATTTCATCTGGTGACTGATGCACCAGGGCGGTAAACAATTCTTCGACCTTTGGGTAGCCAAAAATTTCATCTTCCGCATTAAAGCGTTCGGGAAATCCATCGCTCATCAATACCACCACATCCCCTGGTCCAAGTGTCAGTTCCTGTTGCTGATAAGGGAATCTAACCGGGCTTCCAAGAGGCATGCCTTCAACCAAAATTTCCTCAACAGTTTGAGAATCAGCGCGATAGTGCAGGATCGGAGGCATACCCGCCAGACACACTGTGGCCTGCCAGCCTTTGATTTTCAGCATGCCCATGGCCATATAGAGCGACCGCAGGTTCATTTCTTTGAGCACCCGCGATGATTGTTTGAAGATGTATTCCAGGTCTTCTTCGTGAGCCAGGTTGGTAAACAAACTCTTGGCTGCCGTGACCATGGTTCCAGCTTTCAGGCCGTGGCCGGTGGCATCTCCGACCGCCACGGTCAATGTACCGTCTGCCGACACCTGAAAATCATAATAATCTCCGCCGACTTCTGTTGCAGGCCGCATAAATACTGCAATTTCCAGGTTTTTGAGTTGTGGTACTGATTTGGGCAGCATCAGCAGTTGTAACTGACGGGCTTCTTCAAGTTCCTGGGCACGGCGTTCGTTTTCGGCCTCGATTTTGGCCAGTCGGGCTTTTTCCTGTTCGTGTTGGATTCGCAATTCGGCCTGCTGTCGCTCGCTTTCAAGCTGTTGTTCTGAAAGCACTTTGACCTGTTCCAACTGTTGTTCGAGGTTCCGGTTGGTTTGGGCAAAGGTGCGGGCCAGATAGATTGAAATCGAAACAATCACCCCAAATGTCAATCCGTGGACCCGGTCCACCATTGGTGGAACTTCCAGGAGTCCGGCATTGACCAGGGCTTCCTTGAGCGGGTTGAGCGCGACCAAAACCATTGCAATCGCGATAATCCAGCCACCATCCAGCTTTTGAATCAGCGCTTTGCTGACGATTCGCAGCGATTCAACAGCGGTAAAGAATGACAATGCGGTATAGAGCCACAGCCCGGCTTGCGAGTTTGGAAATGGAATCCCTGACAGGAGCAAGACACCCCAGGCAGTCAGTACCCACCAGAAATAGCGCGGAATCGGCTGTGAAACCGCCGCATAGAGAAATGCCAGAATTGCCACATTGGTCAGGTCAATCCCAAACCACACCGTAAAAAACAGACAGGCAGTGCCAACGGCGCCCTGGTGACCAGTCGCAATCCAGAAAAAAGCCAGCACAATCCAGGCCACGCCCAGGGCATAAAGGCTGAAATACAAATTGGCCCGCTGTTTTGGATAGAACACAAAGAGCAGCCAATGGAGCACCCCAAATGCTGCAAACACTCCGGCGGTTCCCAGGCTGAGACTCGCATTCCAGGTAAAATCTTGCTCCTGCTCGATTTGGGATTGGCCAGCATCTTTCAATTGCATTCGAAATCCGGCGCCAAAACCAGTTCGTGAAAGCCACCGTCCCCATCCGGAGCGCATATCCGCCATGGCCTGATTGGAAAGTCGAACCGCAATCAAATTTGGACCTGACCGATCAAATACAACCCCGAAGGGAACCAGTCCCGGATTGAACGGTTGTTCAGAAACGGACGAGGTTCCAACCTGTCCAAACCGCTGGATCAATTTTCCGTTGAGGTATACCTCCGAAGCCCCCAGTTGCTGCAACGTCAGATTCAATGGAAGGTGAACAGCATCTGGCCCAACGTTGACCGTCAATCGAAACCAGCCACTTCCCTGCCAGCCACTTGAGGGGAGGTGATCAGGCAGAAAGTGTGTGTTTGATATGAGTTCCCAGCGACTATCATCACACTCGACCTGTGCCCATTCCGGCTGGTCACCCGGATGGTAGCGCCAGGGGGCAGATTGCAGATCAACCACGTTCCCAGCACCAAGCCGATCAGCCGTTAGCTGAATCGGCGACTGCCCATACACAGAGAGCATCGGCAAGCAAACTGCGGCAACCAGCAGCAGGAATCCAGTTCTCACCAGTTGCGAAATAGCTGAACGATAAGGAGTTGGGTGGAATAATACCATTTTGGGCTGAAGGTATCGGGCTAAGGGTTGAAGGAAATACAATTCTTTCAATAATTTAGCCTCGGCGTAATACAAGAACTGCATTGCAAAATGGTATAACGAGAAACCGCCTGGGAAAATGAAGCGGAAAATTGAAGCCCAGAAGATGGGCCGATACGTGTTTTGACAATCCATTGCGCCTGGTTTTTGGTTCTTGGTTCTTGGTTCTTGGTTCTTGGTTCTTAGTACTTGGTGCTTGGTTTTTGGTTCTTGGTTCTTCTTCGAAAGTATTGATTTCTAAGCACCAAGCACCAGGTACCAAGCACATTCTTCATTCTTCATTCTTCATTCTCAATTCTTCATTCTTCACTTCCACTCGCCTTGCAGCTCAAAGGCGGCCCAGTAGTACGGATGATTCCATTTGGTGTGCCGCCACATTTTTACCTGGGCGGTACGCAGCGCACTGGCTGGGGTCAATTGTGTTTTGCCAAGCATGCCATCATAAAATGTCGTCATCAATTCGGCAGTCGCCTGATCGTCAACCCGCCACTGACTGGTAATCAGCCGTGGTGCACCGGCATACATAAACCCGCGTGTCATCCCGATCAACCCTTCCCCACGAACATCTTTCCCAAGCCCGGTATTGCAGGCACTGAGCACGACCAGTTCTGCTGGGAGCTTGAGGTTGTAAATCTCATTTACCCGCAAGAATCCGTCCTGGGCTATGCCACTCCGGTCATAAAGCGAAAGGACGATCCCGGAAAGTTGCGGATGCACGGTGTTGAGCAAACTGTGGGTCGCAAAATGGAGAATCCGATATTGGCCAAGCGTCGCACTCAGAGCCAGTTTGCGACTGGCTTCAAAATCAAGCGCCTGGATGCGCTCTGACGGTGGCACCAGTTTGGCAATGGCTTCGGCTTCCAAACGTGAATAAGGCAGACGCGGAATTTCGAGGCCCATCGCACCAAGTCGGATGTCTGAAGTTGATTGATTTAATGATTTGAGCTTGAGGTCACGTTCGGCAGGTTCCAGACGGGCAGTGGTGGTTGGAGGATGAGCCAGCAGGCGTTCATCAGTTGGTGAAAACACCGGGTCGGCCAGAATGGCCAGCGATTTTGGCGCCGGACGGCGACCTTCAATTTCCTGACGCAGCACCTTGAGCGTAGCCACCGACGGCAAATGCACGATTTCATGCTCGGCAATGAGCGGCACCCAGGCTGGTTTGCCTTTTGCTCCAGGCGTAGAAAGTGACAATACTGAAAATGGGAGGTACTGGAGCACTCCATCCGAAACAATCACCAGCCGCTTGCCAGCAAGCTGGCTGGCAAATGGCCCCAGCAAAAGCTGCCCAAGTCGGCATGATGGCAACTGATAGTCTGGAGCACCGGCTGGTTTCTTTTTGGGGTCACTGGTAACCCGATTGGAAATAGATTGATACAGTTCCTGCCCCAATCGGCTGAGGTCAGCTTCACGCGGCAATTCCTGAACGCTGATTCCAGACTGGGTGACCATCCAGACATAACTTCGCTTTTCTCCAAGCGCATATTCCAGCAAGACAGTGCCGGCATCCAGTTGCTGCTGAATGTGCTCCAGCGTTAGCGTTCCTGGATTGGTGAGTGAAACATACCTTGGGTTTTGAAGCCGAATCTGGCTGCAAACCATTTCATATTCATCGGTCAGCTTTTGAATCTCACGTTTGACCGATTCCTGCTGGTCTGCCGGGGCATTTCGGCTCAGGAGCTGGAGTTGTTCGTCAGCTTTGCGGTTGAGTTGCTCGCGGAGGGTACGTTCGCGTTCGATCAGCGATGGGTCAATCCCCTGCCGGGCATCAATCCGGGCTTCGGTCAGGAGTTCGACAAAGCTGCGGGCCCGGCCACGTTCGCTGGCAATCAGCGCTGCCGCACTCCACCCGCCATTTGGGTTGGCTTTGTGCAACTGCATGAGGATATCAATATAAACGCGATAATAAGCCTGCGACTGGGCAAAATAGGCGGTGCGATGTTCCTGATTAACAAGTTCGGCTCGGAGCGATTCAATGCAATCCACCGCTTTTTCAGCCCAGTCACGAGCCCGAACCAGATCGCCTTTCTCTTGAGCCACCTGAGCCAGACACAAAAAAGCCTCGGCCCGCCCGCTGCGATATCCAATGTCCTGACTCAACCTGAGTGATTGTTCAAAAGCGGCCTGAGCAGCAGCCAGATTGGACATGGCCAGGTAGACAGACCCAATATTGCTCTGAGTGATGGCTTCCCCACGTCGGTCCTGAACCTTCTGGTGGAGTGGCAGCGCTTGTTTGTAATAATCCAGCGCCTTGGATAAAGCACCCGTTTTGGCATACATGAGGCCGATATTGGTCAGGACATAGGCTTCACCATACTGGTTTCCACTCGTTCGCAACCGTTTGAGCGACTCATCAAAACACTCCAGTGCTTTTTGCTGATTGCCTTTTTCGGTATAAACTTTTCCCAGATTGTTGAACACAGGGGCAATATTTGGAGGATCTCCAAGCTCCTGCCAGGCAGCGAGGGCCTGTTCGTCATAATCAAGCGCCAGATCTGTTTCGCCAAGAAAGAAATACAACCGACCCAGCGAAGTCAGAGCGTAGGCAACGCCCCGTTTTTCGCGAGTCTCCCGCAAGATCGGCATGGCCTGTAAGTAATTATCAATCGCTTTTTGGAACTCGCCAATGTCAGAGTAGGCCCCAGCCATATTGACACAGGTACTGGCGACACGGCGGCGATTCCCAGTCGCGATAAAGATTTCCTTGGTCCGGGTATAGGCATCGAGCGCGTCTGGAAACCGTCCAAGTGCGGTATAGGCATTCCCCAGAGAATTCAAAAACAACGCTTCTTCCGTGCTGGTACCCGTGTGTGGAAACAACGGTCTTGCCTGTTCTAAAATCGTCAATGCTTTTTGGGGGTCATTGTGGTTGAGATAACACAATCCGATATTTGCCAGACAGTTGGCGACTTCAAGGGTTGAATCAGGTAGTGTTTTCCAGAGTTGAATCGCCTGTTCAAGAAAACCGATGGCTTTTTGTTGTTCCTGCAACCCCATATACCCCAGGCCGATATAACTGAGCGTGTGGCCTTCACCACGCAGGTCATTGATTTCGCGCCAGAGCGGCAGGGCTTTGGTCAACTGCGCCAGTCCTTGTTTGATGGTTTCCGGGGTATTTCGATCCATCGTCATCACGCCGCCCATCAGCAGTTTTAACGCCGCCGCCCGGGTCCAATCCGGCGGGGTCGCTACCCGCAGCGGCTCAAAGCGAATTTCATACTTGCCGGCGGCTCTGGCATCAATGGTGTGAACTTCAAGCGTGTACATTCCGCCCACCTCAGCCACAGTGTAGAGGGTTTCATCACCGGTTGAAGTCAACTCAGTATTGACCACAATCTGTTGTTCCGGGCCCAGTAAGAACAGTGAGAGGTTCACGTCAGGTTGGTTCACAGCCACTTGAAAAAGCTGTCCCGGTGCGAGATCACATTCAAACCGATGGATTTCGTCATTCTGAATGGCATACCTGGCCGGTTGACCAAAGACAACCGGTTTGGTGATATAGGTTTCGGCCACTGACGGAGCCGGTTTTGATTGATCTGTGCCGCCGGATTGGAGGCGTGAGAGCGCCAAACCAGTCTGGCCAATGCTCAAAGTCAAAAGCAGGCAGGCAGCCATCAATTTCAGGTTCGACATGGCGTGAGAAAACACTTTCTTGGTTCGAATGACGTGTTGGGAACTGGGTGAAATTCTATTTTACCTGAGGTTCGATCAGAAAGAACCTGCTGAATGATGGAAAAAAATTGGAACGGATCGTTCGCGAGGCCATGATAGCTTATTCCAAGCCAGTTGCTATGTCTTCGGTGTCAGGCAGGTTGAGCAACTCTGGTTATGGCTTCGATTGATCACCAACACCCGACCAATCACTCCAATAGTCTTTTCCCACCGGAGTCACCCCCATGAAACACGTCTTGATGGCAGGTCTCTGTCTGTTTTTTACCATGGTGCAATGTGTCACCGGATCAACCGCATCTGCCCAGGTGAAAAAACCTTCCAGCCAGTCACCGGCTAAAACATCAGCCCGCCACAAACCTGAAATAACCATTCACTCTGGACACGCTGGCTCCGTCACAACGCTGGCGTTTAGCCCGGATGGACGATTTTTGCTCTCCGGAGGCTCAGACTCCACACTCAAGATATGGGATACAACAAACTGGAGACTGGTGCGGACCCTCTCAGCTCCAGTGTGGGGAATCACCGCTGCGGCACTGAGTCCCGATGGCCAGAAAGTGATTTCGGCAAACGGGGATAAAACCTTGAATCTCTGGGATATCACCACCGGACAGCTCCTTCAAACATTGAAGGGACATTCTGAAATAGTTTCATCCGTAGCCTATAGCCCAGATAGCCGATTTGTACTTTCTGGAAGTGACGACACGTCAGTGAAATTGTGGGATGTGGCCACTGGACGGGAAATTCGCTCGTTTATTGGGCACTCAGGCTCAGTGGTATCGGTTGCGTTTCACCCGAACGGGCAATGGATTTTGTCGGCCAGTGTCTCTGGGGAAATCACCTTGTGGGAATGTGAAACCGGAGCCGTGGTTCGTTCATTAACCGGCCTCAACAAAACAGTTGACCATGGCTCTGGAAATCGCACCCAGGCAATATTTACACCAGATGGAAAGTTTGTTCTTTCAGGAAGTTATGACAAAGTGCTTCGACTCTGGGAAACATCAACTGGTCAGCTCATTCGTTCGTTTGTGGGTCATTCCACAGGAATTCGTAAAATTGCCTGCAGCCCTGATGGGAAAAGTGCGGTATCTGTAGATGACCGCCAAAATTTAAAGCGCTGGAATATCAGCACCGGCCAGGAAATCGGACCTGATCTCTGGAACCAAGCCTCAGTGACATCGGTCCTGTTCAGTCCAGACAGCCAAAAACTTGTCATCGGGACAGACCATCAGGAACTCAGAATCCTGGACCTCACGGGCCTCACTCCAGCTCGCACAATCCAGTTTCCACAAACGGCAACCGAGCTGGTTCGATTCAGTCCAGACATACGCCAGGCAGTTTCTTTCGGAATAGATGGACGTCTGAGAATGTGGGATATAGAGACCAGACAGGAGCTTTGGGAAATCCCCGGCAAACCAGATACGTATTTCCCACAATCATTTAGCCCAGATAGCACAACCCTTGACCTCTTCGGATCCAATGGCGTTATTCAACGAGTGGAAACGCAAACTGGTCGTGTGGTGCAGTCAGTGGCAACCGGCATTGATCAGGTTTTTGGTGCAGCCATCAGCCCATCGGGAAGGTATCTGGCCACAATCAATCAGGATCAGGTCACCATTTGGGATACCACCACGGGTCAGCCCCCTTCGTTCACTTCAGATTTTTGTTCTCCCCCATTCCTCAGCTTTAGCCCGGATGAATCCTCAGTACTGGTCCAATTTGATGAATACACTTTCAAACTCTGGAGTGTACCGGATGGACGTGAGCTTCGTTCATTTGGAGGGTTCACACGTCCGATTTCGACTGCCCGTTTTAGCTCCAACGGGAAATATATTTTATCTCAAGACACCGATCATGGACTCACCGTGTGGGAAACAGCCAGTGGTCGGTTGATCCAAACCCTGGCTGGAAATAAAGAAAACGTTCATCTGTCAACCGACATCAGCCCGGATGGAAGCCTGATCGCGTTGGGAGGTTCCCAGGGTGTAATCCAGGTGTGGGATGTTCGCAGCGGACGTAAAATCCGAACCTATCTTGAATCAACTGGCCCAATTACCTCAGTCAAGTTGAGCGCCGATGGAAAATCTCTATTTTCAGCGAGTGGCAACACAGCCACAATTGACGTTGCGGCTAGCAACACGGTGAAGATCTGGGATCTGACACAAGAATCAAATCTGCAGAGTATTTATAACCAGGTTAAAACACCACAAAGACTGATGTTGAGTTCTGATGGACGCTATGTTGTCCAGAGAGATAGATTTGGGGTCACGCTCTGGGAAGTCAACACTGGACGACAGATACGTCTTCTCACGGGGAATTCTGATTGGAACGTATTTACGATTGATCGACAGGGAAAATATATCTGTTCCGGTACCTCAGACGGCCTCGTTCAGCTTTGGGATAGTCAAACCGGAACACTGGCCAGGACCTGTGACGGACATACTGACGCAATCACATCGGTTTCATTGAGCCCAGATGGAACATATCTTGTCTCTGGAAGCAGGGATAAAACCATAAAAGTATGGGATACCTCCACCGCACTCAACATCGGCACGTTCAGCGGCCATACAAAGGCCATTCGCTCTGTCGCGGTTAGCCCGGATGGAAAATACATTGCTTCCTATAGCGATGATAGAAGCCTGCGACTATGGGAAACTGCGACGAGGCAGGAGGTTTGGGCAACACACGATGAGTCAATAGACAACCAGTCGCTTCTGTTCAGCCCAGATGGAAAGTTTCTGACCGACCGACGTTCCCCTGACCACAAATGGGATACTCAAACTGGAAAGAAAACCGCATTTCTCCCCCTTTCTTCTGACAGATATGGATCGTTTCTGTGCTTTACCCCTGATGGGAAACACCAGCTCACCAACGGACCAGGTGACAGTCTCATATTCAGTGAAACCGTTTCACATCGGGTTTTGCGCAGGTATTCCGGCCACTGGCCTCGGGTCTTTGACCTGGCACTGAGCCCGGATGGGCGGTTTATTTTACTGGCAAGTTCTGATGGAGTACGCCTTTTGAGTACGGCGACAGGTCAGGAACTGTATAAAATGGTTGCATTTACCGATGGCGAGTGGTTGACGATCACTCCTCAAGGCCACTATGTCGCTTCGGCATTTGGAGAGCAGTATCTCAATGTCGTTCAAGGAAATATCGTTACTGGGATAGACACGGTTCGAGCCCGATTCAATCAACCCGAACGGGTCGCGGCAACGGTCAAAGCTGAACTCAGCAAACCAGTTCCTTTCCCGTCGAAACCACACCCCAGGGTGTCATCCGTGACTGAACTGCCGGCTGACAAGCCAGTGTTCAAAATTCAACCGCCACCTCGGTCATCCATCAATTCAGTGCAGTTGAGTGATGACGGGCGGTATGCATTTTCCAACCATGTCAGAATAAATAATCTCTGGGATTTGACCACTGGTCGGCTTATTCATCGGGCAAAACCTGGAGCGCCGTTGGCGGTAGGTCCAAACGGCAGCTATTTTCATGTTGGGAAGGACCCAACCACCTTAGTCCTCAGCGATTTGGCCACCGGGCGTGAATTACGAGCTTTCCCCGGCTTATGTGCGTCCATCGACACGATTGTGGTGAGCGGGAATGGACGCTTTTTGCTTACCAGAAATAACTTGACTATTAAAGTCTGGGAGATTGAAACTGGTCGCCTGATTCAGACCATCAAACCTGATACAGGAGGCTTTTCAGCGCCTCAAATCACATTTAACGGACAATTTGTGCTGACAGAAGGGAAAGAAAAAATCGTCAACGCGGTTGACGTTGCCAGCGGACAGGTAATTCTCACAATCCCTGGTTACCTTTCAATGACCCAGGTAAGCCGGGACGGCAAGTATGTGCTTTCAAACAACTGGGGTGTGTTGAAAGTATGGGGGCTTTCAACTGGGCGTCTCTTGTGGTCAATACCAATCAAAAACGCCCTGGTTGCAGTGAGCCCAGATAGCCGGTTGATACTCTCTCAAAGTACACGAACTTTATTCAAGCTTTGGGACGCAGCGACTGGTCGCGAGATAAGCGCTTTCTCCGTTCCGGAGACAAATCCAAATCATGAATTCAAACTTGTGTGCTTTAGTCCTGATGGAAAATTGGTGCTCATGGCCTGTAGCGACAAAACCTTCAGATTGTGGGAGGTTATGACAGGACGACAGATTCACACCTTCAAAAACACAGGTGACTTTATTTCGATGTTGGCATTCCGGGCGGACGGGAAATATTTCTTGAGCACTGATCACAAAGGAATTGCGTCAGTATGGTCAGTTTCAACCGGACAGAGGGTTGTGCAGTTCTCAGCTTTTGAAAATGGTGACTGGGTTGCCCTTGCTCCGACTGGCGAATACACAGGGTCAGACAATGCCGAAAAGTATCTCACGGCACAGGTTGGCAGCCAGGAAGTTGGAATCAGTCAATTGAACTCCAGCCAGAGAAAACCAACGTTGGAAAGCCTGGGTTATAAACCAGTGCAACCAGGGTCAATTCTCCAAAGGCCCAAATACACACCCGCCCTGGTGGTTGACACCCTTCCAACCTGGGTGACTCCGGTGAAAAAGCCGGCGGTCTTTCTTCAATTGGGCCATATCAACCAGATTATCGCTGGGGTAATCAGCTCAGATGAGAACACTATCATTGCCGTTGAAGAGCACAGTCGGATGCTAAAACTCTGGAGCGCCCAATCGGGACGACAATTGCACTCGGTTTTGATGCCGTTTACCATGTATCGTAATAACGTTCGCCTCAGCCCAGATGGGCAATATGCGCTCTTCATAAAAGAAAAGTCTGCGGTCCTATGGGATTTGGTGAAAAACCAGGAAATTCGTACTTTGCCGGGGCATACAGACTCAATCGAATCCAGTGCCTTTCATTTAGGCCGACAGGTGATAGCGACTGGCAGTTGGGACAAAACCATCAAACTGTGGAGCATCACGACTGGGCAAATCATCCACACGTTGATTGGACATTCCGCCCAAATCAATTCGGTTGCTTTTAGCCCGGATGGGCAGTATCTGGCTTCCGGAAGTAACGATCAAACCGTCAAGGTGTGGAATGTGGCAACGGGAAAGGAAATTCAGACCCTGACCGGGCATCTCAAGCAAGTCATTTTCGTTGCTTTTAGTCCAGATGGGAAAAATATAGGAGCGAAGGACTCTGATCTCACAACGAAGGTTTGGGACCTCTCAAGTAGACAGGAAGTAAAACCCACCCCCAAGGATATCTTTCCAGCGATTCTCAGTCCAAAAAGAAAATACATTGTGAATCAGCCTGGTTTGACCAGGCTCTGGGAAGCCGGCACTGGGAAACCGATTTCTGACGTTACAGGCAGTGGACAGGTACTCGGGTTCAGTCCTGATGAAAGGCTTGTTTTAAGGCAAGGCAATGGAAAGGGGGGACCGAGTTTATGGGAAATTGCTAGTGGATGTACCGTTCGGCAATTTGCCAGAAACCAGCTTATCATCAGGAGATTGCGCGTCAGTCCAGATGGTCGCTATCTGATCCTGGTTGGACCTGACAATCAATACAAAGATCATCAGGTCGTGTGGGATCTAGTCACCGGGCAGGTTGTACAGCGCGTAAACGACGCCAGTATTGATGACCTGACATTCCACCCGCTGGGCCACTGCTGGGCTACGGTTGATAAAACCAAAAAAATAACCCTCTGGGACGTGCCCAGCGGACGTGAACTTCGCTCGTGGAAGGCAGATTCCAAAGGCGTTACAACCATGGCATTTAGCCCGGATGGTCAGTATCTGATCACGGCCAATTCAAAAATGAGTGGCTGCACGATCTGGGAGGCTGCCACCGGCCACGAATTGCGAACAATTGCCGGGGAGCAATCGGACATATGGCTCATCTCATTCACCTTAGACGGTTCAGGCATTATCGCCTCAAATGATAAACAAACCCTGATCTGGGATCTTACAACCGGTGACCAGCTCCCGACATTCAATCACCAATCTATCGATCTATCATCTTCAATCATAAGCCGGGATCGCCGCTACGCGATACTGAAGAATAGTCGCTCCCCTTACAAACTCTGGCAGATCGAAAACGGACGTGAGATAACAACCTTTGACGGTGCCAACGAAGAAATCTGGTCATTTGTCGTCAGTCGCGATGGGAAAACCCTTCTGACTGGAAGCCGGGCCGGAAAGCTGCAGATATGGGATACTGAAACCGGGAAGGAACTGCGGGGGATTCCGACTGGATCAGATCCAATTCATTCGATTGCGCTCAGCCCTGACGAGCAGTTTGCTTTCCTGGTATGTCAGGACGGGACAATCCATATTTGGGATCTTGTATCGGGTCAGGAACGGCTGCAACTGGCGGCCTTCCAGGATGGTGAATGGGTGGCGCTCACACCTGAAGGTTATTATGCCGCTTCACCCAAGGGAGACCAGTATCTCAATGTTCGAGTTGGCAATCAGGTAATGGGAATTGATTCTTTCCGCAACAAATTTAACCAACCGGAGAAGGTAAAGCAGGTATTTTCTCAATTCCCTGCCCAACAAAGGAAGTAAGCAGCACAGCTCTTTTGAACTGAATCTTTTACCAGGAGGCCCAACCAATATGGGAATGGCCGCTGAAATTTTCGCCATCGGGCTCTTTCAACCCGAAATCGTTGACTGTCTGGGCTACCCGGCTGACAAGTATCAGAACACGAAACCCGGAACACGAATTGTTGTTCACATCATTGAGGTGGATGGAACAGGTCAAAGCCGATTGCTGGCCGATTGCCTCGGGATTGATCCGTGGGATTTTAATCAACACGAACTGGACATCTCCCGAATCAACTGGGAACGGCTGGAACAGGAATTTTACGCCGAAACCGTCGAACAAATGCAGGCGCTCCAGCGGGCCGGGTTTGTGTTCTTTTTTCGACCAAACGGGTGATTCCAGGTTGCAGGCAGCAGCCAACAACCAGCACCCCCCTAAGTTCTTTTATTCAAACTATTTACCGCTCGCTTAAATTTAGGATACTTCCGAAAGATTCAACCTGGCCACGCATCCCGGCACGGGATACCTCCAAAAAGCCGTGGGTCAGCGTCAGCGCCACCC
>CAZXCE010000186.1:0-13843 GCA_964639175.1 uncultured Clostridia bacterium | reverse complement strand
AATATCTGGAAATTTTCGGTAAGGTACTTAACTGGGTAAAGGATGAAGCATGGGGGAGCGAAATAAAATTAATTCTTCAACCCCAAGCCCTCAACCCCATGTCTTCAGCCCTGGTTTTTTCAGCCCTGAGCTTGCGGGTTTTCAGTCCGAGTTTCTCGCGGAAGGAACCCGTGCAGGAAAATCGTGCTCATTTTGGCGCTTAATTCGACGGGTGATCCATCACGTTTCGGGTCATACCACTGATAGAGCCAGTTCATCATGCCAAATAAGGCCAATGCACTTAGCCGACATTCGGTTGGGTTGGGGGCATGTCCAGCCTGAGCCTGGAGGTCGGTCAGAATTTTCACACACCGCTCGGTATAGCGCCGTTTCCGGTCGTTCACCTGCTTTTGCCACTCTCCACTCAGCGCATCAGCTTCAACCGACAGTACTTTCATCTCGGGCATGTGCGCCACGTAAAAATCCAGGTGGTTGAAAATAAGCCGGTTTAATTGCTCAATTGCGGGTAGTTCTTCGGAATCTTGAGGGGTGAGTGCCTGTTCAAGCCGCTTCCAAATGGTGGCAAAGGTGATGTCACTGATGAGAAACAATAATTCTTCTTTGCTGCGGAAATAGTAGTAGAGGCCAGCCAGGCTAAATCCGGTGGCCCGTGAAATATCCCGCAACGAGGCTCGATCATAGCCTTTTTCGGCAAACACCTGGGCACTGGTATGGAGAATAAAGTTGAGTTTCTGATCATAGGACGCGAGTTCAGTCCCAGTCGGCGTGGTCGGAAAGATGGAGTTTTTTCCGTTCTTCGGGAGTGGTTTAGGCTTCATTCTTGACGCATTGGCGGGGCAATGGTAGTTTCTGGCTTGATTTCACCCGCCACCTTATCATAACTCAAATCAGGTACATACTCTTGTCAAACCAATTACGACTTACTGCGCTTGGAGAAACGCACCGCGCCCTGGGTGCCAAGATGGTTGACTTTACCGGATGGGAAATGCCTGTTCAATACACAGGCTTGATTCCGGAACACAATGCGGTCCGCACCGCGGCTGGTCTCTTTGACGTGAGTCACATGGGACAGCTCTGGGTCAATGGACCGGCTGCCTTACCGTTATTGCAACGTGTGACGTGCAACGATGTCAGCAAATTGGCCGATAACCAGATCCATTATTCCGGGCTGATGACTGAGCAGGGAACATTTGTGGATGACATTCTCGTCCATCGGTTGAGCGCCGAACGATTTTTCCTCTGTGTCAACGCCGCCAATATTGAAAAAGATTTTAACTGGATTGTCCAACACGCTTCTGGTCTGGATGTGGAAGTGCTCAACCACAGCGAAGCGTACAGCCAGTTGGCGTTACAGGGGCCAAAAGCGGCTGAAATTCTGCAATCTTTGATTGAATTTGACCTTTCAAGCCTCAAATATTACTGGTGTCAGCCTGAAATTGAGCTTTTTGGGTGCAAAGTGTTTTTAACCCGCACGGGCTATACCGGTGAAGATGGGTTTGAACTCTATTTTGCGCCAGAACACAGTGTTGGTATTTGGGAAGGCTTGCTCAAGGCTGGAAAAGCCTATGGATTGGTCCCAGTTGGGTTAGGGGCACGCAATACGTTGCGCCTGGAAGCCAAAATGGCACTCTATGGCCACGAAATTGACGACACCACGACACCACTTGAGGCTGATCTGGGATGGATTTGCAAATTGAATAAAGGTGAATTCCTGGGAAGCGACCTGATCCAACGTCAAAAGGCAGAAGGTCTACAGCGAAAACTGGCTGGCTTTGAAGTTGATGATCGGGTTCCGGCTCGTGATGGGTACACCGTGTTGCACGATGGCGAGGAAGTCGGGCGCGTTACCTCCGGAAGCCCGTCGCCCTATCTGAAGAAAAATATCGGTTTAGCCTATCTGCCACTTCATCTCACTCAGGTTGGAACGCCGATTCAGATTTTTGTTCGTGGTCGTGAAGTCGCGGCCCATGTCATTCCAACCCCGTTCTATAAACGACAAAAGTAGCCTGATCAGGGGCAAGGAACCCTTCTCTCCCTGAACCTGATTGGGAGCCGTTCCCACTCACTTCTGCCGGTTTGAAATGTGGTGCACCCGACTTTCAAACCCTAAACCCTAAACCTTCACTTTCAAGGAGTTAAGAGACAAGTATGTCACATTATCCGGATGATTGTTCCTATACCAAAGACCACGAGTGGATTCGTGTGAGCGGGGATACTGGTCGCATTGGCATTACCTACTATGCTCAAGAGTCACTGGGAGATGTGGTCTATGTGGATCTACCAAAAGTCGGCGAGACCTACAAATCAGGGGCTCCTTTTGGATCGGTTGAATCCGTTAAGGCAGTCAGTGAATTGTTTATTCCGGTCTCGGGTGAAGTCTTAGAAGTCAATGCTGAACTGGCTGATAAGCCTGAACTGGTCAACAACTCGCCGTATGATGAAGGGTGGATGGTGGTCGTGCGATTGACTTCTCCGAGCGAAGTAGACGCCCTGCTGTCTGCTACGGAATATGAAGATTTTATCAACAACGGAAAGGCGTAACCGGTCTACACATGCGATACATTCCGAATGCCAGTTCTGAGCGTGAAGCCATGTTGGAGAGCATGGGGGTTTCCAATATCGCCGAATTATTTCGGGGTATCCCCGAAAACCTCCTGCTCAACCGACCGCTCGACATCCCACCAGCTCAAAGCGAAGTTGAGTTGATTGCCACTTTTAAACAATTGGCGGGCGAGAATCGAGATCCGGAATCCTATGCTTCATTTCTGGGCGCCGGGGTATATGACCATATTCGGCCACTGATCATTGACACCTTGATTTCCCGCTCGGAGTTTTATACCTCCTACACTCCATACCAGCCGGAAATCAACCAGGGTACGGTGCATTCCATTTTCGAATTTCAAACCATGATTTGCCAGTTGACGGGAATGGATGTGGCCAATGCGTCAATGTATGACGGTTCGACGGCACTGGCAGAAGCCATGATGATGGCAGTTCGGGTCACCGGGCGGCGAAAAGTGGTTTGTGCCGGTACCGTCCATCCCGAATACCTGCAGGTGATCAAAACCTATGCCTACAATAGCGGGATTACGGTTGAGACCATCGGCTGGGGAGACACTGGCACCGTCGAGATGGATAAGCTGGCGGTTGATAAAGAAACCGCTGCGGTGATTGTACAATCTCCAAATTTCTTTGGCAGTGTTGAAGATTTGTCGCAACTGGCGACGGCTGCCCATGCGGCTGGTGCCTTGCTGGCAGTTTGTGTCACCGAGGCCATTAGTCTGGGAATTCTCAAAACTCCGGGAGAATCTGGGGCTGATATTGTGGTAGGCGAAGGTCAATCACTGGGATTGGCACCAAATTTCGGCGGTCCGTTTGTCGGGTTCTTTGCAGCCCGTGAAAAATATCAACGTCAGATGCCAGGTCGGCTGGTTGGACAGGCCTTTGATAAAGATGGGAACCGGGCATTTACCATTACCATGGCCACCCGGGAACAACATATCCGCCGTGAAAAAGCGACTTCCAATATCTGTACCAACGAAGCCTTGTGTGCGCTGGTCGCCAGTGTTTTTCTGGCCACACTTGGGCGGCGGGGAATGCAGGAACTGGCGATCCGGAATGCCCAAAAAACTGCCTACGCTTTGAGTGAAATTTGCAAAGTGGATGGGTATTCACGAACATTTTCGGCGCCCGTTTTTAACGAATTTGCGATTCGCACTCCGATTCCAGCCAAACAGGTGGTTGATCTGTTATTGCCACACAATATTCTGGCTGGATTACCGCTTTCGCACTACTACCCGGATCGAACGCATGACTTGCTGGTCTGTGTGACTGAAAACACCAGCCGGGCAGCGATTGATCAACTGGTTTCAGCGCTGGCCTCTCTTTCCCAGAAAGCGGCGGCAGCTTCATAAGGAAAAAACCACCGTTGGAACTGTCAACTGATAGAAATTATGAATCATGAACAGGCTATCTCATTGGAGATGAAGTAATTTGCTGGTTCATAACTCATAATTTGCTCTTTATAATTGGTATTCACACCCAGGGTCCGGGCGCTCACTTCACCACTGGCTGAGTGACCGCCCGTTTTCTTTCTCAAGATATGGCGCAACAAAATACTTTCGATATCACTTCAAAAATTGACCACACTGAGGTCAATAACGCGGTTCAACAGGCCCTCAAAGAAATCGGTCAACGCTTTGATTTCAAAGGGAGCAAATGTGACATTCAACTCGAACCCAAGGAAATTATCCTCGAAGCGGATGATGCCTATAAACTCAAAAGCCTGACTGAAGTTTTGGAAGCCCGACTGGTAAAACGCAATGTTCCGCTCAAGGGGCTGAGCTATGGAAAAATCGAGCCAGCCGCCGGCGACACCGTTCGCCAGCGGATTGAGATTCAGCAGGGCATTCCAACTGAAAAATGCAAAGATATCGTGAAATTTATCAAAGAGACCAAGCTCAAGGTTCAGGCCACCATCAATGGAGACTTTGTCCGGGTGGCCGGCAAGGATCGCGATATTTTGCAGGATGTGATTGGTCGGCTGAAAACCCAGGATTTTGGGATTGATATGCAGTTCACCAATTATCGCTCCACTTAGTGAATGAAGAATGAAGAATGAAGAATGTACCTGGTACTTGGTGCTTAGGAATCAATGATGCCAGTTAAGGGGTAAAAAATTGTTCATTGAAAACAAAGGGCTTATCAGAATCTCAAGTTTCAGACGTTCAATTCGCTGTCTGTAAGTTGTTGATTTTGAAGTCTCAATTTCAACCCTTAATTCGCATCAATACTTTCGAAGTAGAATCAAGCACCAAGCACCAGATGTATTCTCAATTCTTCATTCTCAATTCTTCATTTTTCATTCTTCCTGACCAGTGCCTCAAGTTCGCGGACTGTATGTTCCAATTCATCAATCAGGCGATTGGGTTCACCGGCTTGAAAGACTGTGAGGAGCGTCCGGTAGTACCACAGCGTCCCCTCTTTTCCACCTCGGAAGTATTCCCATACCTCTTCACCGTTAACCCGATAATCGGTCAGGATCGCCCGCGCGTTGTGCAGTTTGTCGGCGGCTGAGACCAGTCGAACGCGAGCCGAAGCCGTATCTAGATGCTCGATGTAGGCTTCTTTCCGGGCGCGCCAGGGTGGTTTGGGAATCGTCTCGGCATCCGTACAGCCATCCACCAGTTCCGTAACGTCATCACCAAAACGCCGGCGGATTTCCTGCCGGGTGGCGTCACCTCCCTGGTCTTCGATAGCGTCGTGTAACAGGGCCGCAATGGCCTGGTTTTCATCACCGCCATGTTCGATGACAATGGCGGCAACTGCCAGTAAATGCGCGACATAGGGTGTATGTGAACCTTTGCGAAGCTGATTGTTGTGAAGCTGGGCTGCATACACCAGGGCTTCTTCGAACCGGGTAGAGAAGGGCATAGGGTCTGATGATTCACTTGAGCAAAATAAGCGTCAGGGATGCTGCGCCTGGGAAAGCATGGCTGCGTATGTGGGGGGAAATCGCATTGGCCGGCCTTCACGGTTGATCACGATATGAACCGTTTCACCTTCAGCTAATACAAGGTTGTCAACTTGACGATGAATCGTGTAGGTAAACTTGATCTGCCGCGAACGAAGTTCGCCCAGTCGAGTGCGAACCACAATTTCATCATCATATCGGGCTGACGCTAGAAACCGGCATTGGACCTGCGCCACAGCCAGAAAAGCACCTTCCTCACGTTCCATCCTAGCATATTGAAAGCCGCACTGCCGACAATAGTCAGTGCGACCTATTTCCATCCAAATCAAATAATTGGTGTGATACACCACACCCATCTGGTCGGTTTCGGCATAACGCACCCGCAGGCGCGATTCAACAGTCAATTCAGTCATAGCTTTCGGGTTTCGGGTTTTCGAATAAATGTCACTCTGTCACCTGGTCACGTTTTATCCGTTGCCATAGCCAGTACACCGGAATACCAGCTACGACCACAAAGATTCCCATTAAAACAGGGCTGGTGGAGAGCATTTGAAGCGCCTGGCCAATGTGTCCCGCCGTGAACAGCGGATAGGCTTCCTGGAGCTGATGGCGGGTTTCGCGCACCATATTGATGAGCAGGATCACCGACACCAGCAAGGCAATCAACGGTACGACCGGGTAACCTGGGATCCGATAGGGACGTTCGGCATCCGGGTACCATCGGCGAAACAGAAAAACCGCGAATGTGTTGAGTGCATTGGTGATCCAGATAACGAAAATTGTCATTGCGATGAGACTTTCAAACGTTCCGGTGAGAGTCAAAATCACAGCGCAGGTACTCTGAAGCAACAGGGCGCCAATTGGAGTTCCGCGTTCGGTGACCCGGCTTAACCAGGCAAAACTTAATCCGTCCCGAGCCATGGCAAACGTAATGCGCGGGCCGGACAGCAAGTGGGCATTGAGCCCACCCACCACGGTGATAAAGGCCAGAACCACCAGAAATAACTCGCCGGCGGCCCCAGTTCGACGGGCAAAGACCTCGGCGGCAACTAATTCTTTGGACGCTGCCATTTCAGCCGGGGTAAGTACATATAAAAAGGCTGTATTCAAAAGCAGGTAGAGAACGGTGAGGCTTCCAATGCTTCCCAGCAACGCCCGAGGAATATCCCGTGCGGGTTGCTTCATTTCTTCGGCCAGGGTAATCACGTCGGCATATCCATCATAGGTCCACACCACAAACTGGAGTGCAATGCCAAATGCCACCCAGGTTGAGATCGGAGGAACAACCGCCGGGACTGGTGTTGTGGATGGCGCGTTTCCAGTCAACCCAAAAGCCAATCCCACAATCAGCAGCAAAGCCAGAACTTTGATACTGGTAAAGATTTGCTGTGCCCAGGAGGCCGTGCGTAGCCCTGTCAGATTCAGGATGGTAAAAATCACAATGGCGGTAATCGCCACCGCCTTGGTCGAAGCCGGACCATAGGTGACGGTCAGACCCAGGGCTTGTCCGACCGGAACCACCAGTTTTCCAAAATATTCGCCAATCGCCACCGCCACGGCGGCCACACTGCCAGGATAGGTGATAAGGGAGGACGCCCAGCCATACAGAAATGCCGGGAACTGACCATAGGCCGCCCGAAGATATACATACCAGCCCCCAGCCCTGGGCAAGAACGTTGAGAGTTCAGCCAGCACCAGCGCATCAATCAACGTCAACATGCCGCCAGCCAGCCAGACCAGCAAAATCAGGCTGCTTGAGGGGAGAAGGCTGGCAACTTCACCGGGGTTTCGGAAAATCCCGGCGCCAATGGCCACACCCATTGAGACTGCCAGCCCAGCGCCTACGCCTAGAATCCGCTGCAAGGTCGGGGCCGGTCGAGGGAGTGAATGTGAATCAGATTGGGTCATTGGAAATGAGATAAGGAAAGTTGGAATGGCCAGCATAGTACCCGGAATCAAAAGCCTGGGAAAGCAATGGTTGAAAAATGTATTTAATCCGGGGTCTTTGATCACAGAAAAATCCAGTAACTGTCCAGGAATGGACTATCCAGAGATCGAAATTACCGGTTGCGTTCCACGCTTGGCGTGCCTATACTCGTGCAGCATCAGTGAGATTCAGGCAAGTCTTCTTTTCCAAACAGCAATTCCGCCCACCTGACGATATTTTCACCCCTCTGGACATCTGAATTTTTGGTGTCAGGGGATGAACTATCTCTTGTCCAGTGTGGTTCTGGTTCTTCTGACTGATGGCACCGTACCTTGGATGACTCAAGGAGTTTATCCAAATATTGTGCAGGCTAAGACTGTTTCCGCATTCAGTAGTTTCGAAAAAGAGGTGCTGGCTTTTACCAGCCACACCGCACTCCCTGTTTTTGAGATTCCATCTTTGTCACGTGTAAACAGTTTCACTTTTCACTTTTTGGTGATTTGGAGAGGTGTTTCACTCGCGGCAGCCCTCATCAGAAATTGGTAAAAACCAGGTTCAGATCAACCTGAGCCTCCTTGCTGTGGAAGTCCTTGAACCGATCAGTCACCTGAATGGGCAGGGCCACCTAACCAACATAGCTCAACGTTACGTGCAAGATCGAAGGCTATGTCTCAAGCCGAGCGAGCCAGGGCGGGTATTTTCGAGGAACACGTATGGGAATTTTTGATCGCCTCTTCGGTAAACGGAAAGAAGCTCCTCCGCCTTCTCCGCCACCGACGCCACCCCCACCACCACCACAGCCTCCACGTGTTACTCCACCTCCACCCGTTGCGGAAACGCCAAAGCCAACGCCGCCGCCGGTTGCCCCACCACGAGTTCCTGAACCACCCGTAAGACCAGTTGATTCAGCACCACTCACCGCACCCACAGCCCCAGCCGGTCCGTTGTCGCTGCCATCAACCTATGTGTCACCTCCAACGACGGCAGATTTGGAGCCATCGGTGAGTAGCCCGCCAGTGCCGGTTACCGGGCCCATCATCACTCAAGAGGATCTGCCTCAACCGCCAATCCAGGTTCGCAAACCAGAGCCGGAACCTGAACCACAACCCAAACCGGTTTCCTTTTTCAGCGAACCGCTCCCGCCAGCCCCAGTGGTTGAGTCAAAACCTGCTTTCCCGGATGATGCCGCTCTGGAAGCTGAGTTGTTTGCTGAATTTGGAGAGCTGACTGAAGAAGAACGGTTGATCTTACTTGAGTTAAAGCGGGAGGAAGCACGCAAGGCAAACCAGGGAACTCCGGCTCAACCCGTTTCTGCGGCACCTCCGATAGCCACGCCGGTTCAAACGCCGGAACCGGAATCACCAGGATTTGTCCCTGGATCGTTGACGACCGAACTGGACCGGGCGCTGGTCTCGCTGCTTGGGGATATGGAGACCAGTTCTGAGCCAACCGGCGAATTGCCGGCGATCAGTGATGTGGCGCCGACGCTGGTTATGGATGGGGCTTTTGTCGCTGAGGCACTGCATGCCGAACCCGTGACCGGGGCGGAATCAACGGCTGAATTTTTTGGCGGCGCCGTGGAAACAACGGCTGGGCCTGGACTTGTGACGGATGAAGAAGTAACTGCGCCAGCGGCTGGATCCTTCTTTGATGATGAACTCGGTGATTTTGACGATGCGTTTGATTCGTTGATGGCCGGTGAAGCGCCTGCTCATGCCGATGGGGAATCAACTGGTGTTGAGGTTGACCAGGGCGAAATTCGTGAACTGTTTGCCAACATTGCTGCCAATTACATCAAGCCCGTCAAGAACTTTATTTTTGAACTCCGGTCAGGTGCGGCACGCAAAGAATGGCTCGATATCTGCCAACCTGCGTTGATGAGTCTCTCCAAATCAGCCAATGGAATGGGTTTGCTTGAGGTCAGTGACGCCGTCGGGAACTTTGATGCGCTGCTCATTGAAGCCAGAGCCTCGTTTGAACCTTCAATCACCGGTGATCTGCGCGAGCGGGTCCTGGCCTATTATGAAACTCTGGTTGAAATGCTGCCCCAGACCTTCACCCTGGGTGAGGAAAGTGCCCAGTCTGAAGGCATGATTATCAACTCGCTGCTCAAGCAAATCCCAGATGTCGGGAAGGTCACCATTGACAAGCTCTATCGGGCCGGGTTGACCACACTTGAGAGCTATTTTATGGGCTCCAAAGAAGATATTGCGGTTGCCTCTGGCCTCCCAATCTGGCTTGCCGAACGGATTTGTGAAAAGTTCCGGCAGTACCAGCATGACCTTGAAACCAGTCCGGTTGATGCTGGAAACAGCGTCCACCGTGCCAGATTGGAACACCTTACCCAGGATTTAAAAGAATTTCACGACCAGTATGAAAAAGCCACCGCCGCCGAATGGACAAACCCGGCAGCGGCTGAGGATCGACGCTATTACCGTCAGGCCCGGCAGGATACCCAGCTTCAGATCAATATTGTGTTGGCTGAACTGCAGGCGATTGATCTGGTGAAGGAAATTCAGCGACTTTCGTTTGAAAAGCGAATTCAGCGGCTTCAGGAATTTCTCCAGGCCCTGGCAAACGAAATGTAGTGATGCCGATATGAAATGGCAGACCCTGCTGTTTCATACCTGTTTTGGTTGGTCAGGAGTTATTTTTTTTCAGGTGCCGGAATTCATTGATCTTTCTGAAATCCAGTTCCAGGAAGTATGAATTGTGAATGATAAATGATGAAAAGGACAGCTTGTTGAATCATCAATGGCTCGCCTCTTCATCATTCAGAATTCATCCCTCATAACGAATCTATTAAACCTGTCCGACAGGGTTGAGTCTGGTGATGGAAACATTGCCGACTTTATATTTAATGCACTTTTCCGGGTGACGCCCTTGCTCCTGCGGCGCCATCTTCACATGCACAACGAAAGAGTCAACTATTCTCTGCGCTGGGAAGCTAACAACAATTAAGAGGGAGAGTCTTTATGGCTGAATTTTCCCGTGAAGAAGTAATTCAGAAGGTAGCGAATGGAGAGGGCCTGGAGCGTGCCGATTTGCGTGATTTAAAGCTTGCGCAGGCCCAATTGGAAGGGGCGAATTTACGCCGGGCAGACCTGGAAGGTGTCGATTTTGAAGAGTCGGTGTTGCGCAAGGCAAACCTTGCGAGTGCCAACTTGCGGGACGCCTTTTTAGCACGGGCCAACCTGGAAGGCGCCAACCTGCGTGGGGCTGACCTGGAAAGTGCGAATCTGGAGGGGGCCAACCTGTCGGACGCCGATTTGTCGCGAACGAACCTGGAGGGCGCCAATCTGGAAAATGCAAATTTATCGCGGGCCAGATTAAATGCGTCCCAACTGGCACTGGCCAATCTGGGAGGAGCACGCCTGGATGGTGCGGTTTTGAGCAATGCTGATCTCCAGGAAGCCTATTTGGGTGGTGCTTCGATGGTGAAAGCTGATTTCCAAAATGCAGTTTTGGAAAAAGCCAACCTGGAAGAAGCCGACCTGACTGGGGCCAATCTCCGGGATGCGTCAATGCGTGGTGCCTTACTGCCTGGGGCAAACCTGACTGGCGCCATTTTGGAGCGAGCGGTGCTGGCTGACTCGACGCTCCAGCGGGCAAACTTCACCAAAGCTGATTGCCGACACGTCACCTGGGCCAAAGCCCAGTTATCAGGTGCTATCTTCAATGATGCTCTGGTATATGGTGGTGATTTGACGGCTGATCTGGCAAAGATGGTCAAAGCCGAGTGGGTTGATTTCAGTAAAGAGGGCGATGGTTCGCAACGAGTCAAAGGCAGCGAACTGGTCAATTACCTCACTGGTTTGAAAGAAGGCGGCAGTGCCGCCGCTGCCGTGCCCGCCGCCGCCCCTGTGGCACCATCAACTGGAAACCGCCGATACTTTGGCCGCGGCGACGTGTTGCGCGACGCCAAGCTTGAGTTTGACACGGGTTCGATTGTTGAAGTCGAAGGCCGATTCCTGAAATGTTCGATTACGTTGGGCGATGGTGCCCAGCTTATCATTGGGAAAGAAGGCTTGTTAGACGGCTGCCGGATTTCAGGAAATGGGATCATCATTGTGTATGGTCGTTTTATTGAAGACTCTGCGCCTGGAATTGATGGTGCCAAACAGTTGATCGTTGGCGCGACCGGATCGGTCAAAGGTATGATCAAACAGCCACCTTCGCTGACACAATTTGCCTTCGAACCAGGTTGCTTCCTGCGGCTTAAGATTGCAACCTCCTCGTAATCTCCATTCCACCTGTTGCTTATCTGCAGGGGCTGTTCCAAACGTCCCCTGCGGATCACTCCCATTGCCAAACACGGTTATTTTAACTTCGAATTATGAAAAGATGTTGGCAGGCGCCTGGCGCTTGACCTTACTTTCAAGGAGCATGTATTCGCCATGAGTGATCAAAATACCAAACGCACCATTATTGAAGAAGGAAGCGAACTGACAGGGACGTTAAAGTCAAACTGCGCCGTCGTGGTCAGTGGAAAAGTCAATGGTGAAGTCCATTCGCCGTCGCTGGTGGTCAGTGAAGGCGGGTCGGTTCACGGCACCATTAAAGTCAACGATCTCAAATCGCAGGGTGAAATTGCCGGTCAGATCGATGCTGAAATGGTCGAACTCTCTGGCAAAGTCAACGATCAGACAATCATTCGCGCCACAATGCTTGAGGTCAAATTAAGCACCCCGGATTCAAATAAACTTCAGGTTCAGTTTGGCAATTGCAGCCTTGAAGTTGGAAAAGAAGAAAGCAGTGCCCCTGCCGCACCGGCGGCCAGTGGTGGTGACACCCAGCCACAAAATCGTCCACAACAGGGCGGTGGCGGCCAGCAGGGCGGCGGTGGTCATCAAGGCGGCGGTGGCGGCCAGCAAGGAAATCAGCAAAAGCAAAAGGGTCGCGACTGATCGTGCCATTTAGAAATTGAGTTCTGTTCAGCGTTCAAGCTTTAGCGGGTAAAAACCGTTTGCTCGTAATGTTCAAGTTGTTGATTTGACTTGAGTTGATAGCTTTGTTCGATGAAAGCAAGCTAAAGCCTGAACGCTGGACCTGAACCAAAACAAGAATTGACTACTTGAAATTTCCAGCTCAAGCAGGTACTCTTCGCGCTCACAAAATTTGCACCCTTAGCTCAGTTGGATAGAGCGTTGGCCTCCGGAGCCAAAGGTCGCTGGTTCGAATCCAGCAGGGTGTATCCCCACTTTCCAAATCTCCAATTTCGAGTTCAAATCCAATGACTCCCACAGCATACGCCGTCGAGATGCTTGAGGTGACCAAGCGTTTCGGCGCCGTCACGGCCAATGATCGGGTCACACTCCGCATTGAAAAGCAAAGCATTCACGCTATTGTGGGAGAAAATGGCGCCGGGAAGTCCACCGCCATGAATCTGTTGTATGGCCTCTATGTGCCTGACAGCGGTGAAATCCGGCTACACGGAGAGACTGTTGCCCTCAAAACCCCACGGGATGCGATTGCACGCGGACTTGGCATGGTTCACCAGCACTTTATGTTGGTGCCGACGCTCTCAGTGACCGAAAATATTATTTTAGGTGCTGAGCCAGGTCCGGGAATTCGCATCCAGTACCGACAGGCAAAGGAACGCATCAAGGAACTTTCCCAAACCTATGGTCTTCACATTGATCCGGATGCCTTGATCCAGGATCTCTCGGTTGGCCAGCAAC
This sequence comes from uncultured Clostridia bacterium, assembly GCA_964639175.1. Taxonomy (GTDB): domain Bacteria; phylum Acidobacteriota; class Blastocatellia; order Chloracidobacteriales; family Chloracidobacteriaceae; genus JACQXX01. The sequence goes on along the minus strand of CAZXCE010000186.1, from coordinate 762 downwards.
AACGGGTCGAGATCTTAAAAACGCTCTATCGTGGGGCTGAAATCCTGATCTTGGATGAACCAACCGCCGTGTTGACCCCGCCCGAAGTCGAAGAAATGTTCGCTATTTTGCGAAGCCTTCGCGAGCAGGGCAAAACGTTGATCATCATTACCCATAAGCTCTCTGAAGTCCTGGCCCTTTCAAGCCGAGTCACGGTCATGCGAGATGGCACCGTGGTTGGCGAAGTCGAAACCAAAATGACCTCCGCCGCCGAACTGGCCCGCATGATGGTCGGACGTGACGTCCTGTTGCGGGTTTCAAAGGAAAAAGCCAACCCTGGTGACGTTGTACTCAAAGTGACCAATCTCCACTTTACCCGGCCAAACGGAGTTGAAGCGATCAAAGGGCTTGATTTTGAGGTTCGAGCCGGTGAGATCCTGGGGATTGCCGGAGTTGAAGGCAACGGCCAAACCGAACTGATTGAAATTCTCGCCGGATTGCTCAAACCTTCATCTGGGACGATTACCTTTAAAAATCAGCCAATCGGGGGCTGCTCGCCACGCGAAATTCGCGCCATTGGCATTGCTCACATCCCTGAAGACCGTCACCACCGTGGGTTGCTGCTTGATTTTAGCCTGTCTGACAATTTGATTCTGGGAGATCACTATCACAAACCAGCGATCAAAGGATTTTTTCTGGACCAGTCGGCAATTGATCAACGAGCTGAAGATTTGATTCAACGTTTTGACGTTCGTCCAGCCAATCGAACCCTGCGTGCGAGGG
>CAZXCE010000185.1:0-13921 GCA_964639175.1 uncultured Clostridia bacterium | reverse complement strand
ATTCTTCATTCTCAATTCTTCATTCTTCATTCTCAATTCTTCATTCTTCATTCTTGCCCCTGTCCGGCACGTGAGTTGCTCAAAGGAGGTCGTAATTTAAAAAAACCGATACCCAGGAAAATTCTAAACGATTAGGGATATTTTTATGGCTGACCTTTCTCAACTCACACCGCCTCAAATTCTGCGCACTGTATTTGGATTCGAGACCTACCGTACGGGTCAGGAAACGGTTATTTCACAACTTCTTGCGGGTCATTCCGCGCTGGCGGTTTTTCCAACTGGCGGCGGAAAGTCATTGTGTTATCAATTGCCGGCGCTGTGCCTGCCAGGGTTGACGCTGGTGGTGTCACCGTTGCTGGCGCTGATGAAAGACCAGGTTGATTTTCTTTTGTCAAAGGGGGTTGCGGCGGCGCGCCTCGATTCAAGCCTGGATGCTGAGCAATATAATCAGGTATTAAATCAGCTTGGACAGCGTTCGTTAAAACTGCTCTATGTTTCCCCGGAACGGTGTACCAATCAGAACTTCCGCACCTTGATTGCTCATCACCGGATTTCGCTTCTAGCGGTGGATGAAGCCCATTGTATTTCTCAATGGGGGCCGAATTTTCGCCCCGATTACCTGCAGATTGCTCAGTTTGCGCGTGATGTCAGAGTTGAACGAACCCTGGCACTGACTGCGACGGCAACACCTCAAGTGGTTGAGGATATTGCGGCGAACTTTGGAATCTCGCCCGACCATATCACCAACACCGGGATTTATCGGCCCAATTTAACGCTGCGGTTTATTCCGGTTGAGAATCGTGCCCGCGATGCCAGTTTGTTTGAAAGCGACTTTTCGGGACCGACGATTGTCTACGTCACCCAGCGGTCAACGGCGGAACAGATTGCCAACCGGCTGGCTGTCAGGGGGATTCCGGCCCGGCCCTACCACGCGGGAATGAATACCGAAGAGCGCGAGGAAATCCAAAACTGGTTTCTTGCCAGCGAACAGGCAACCGTGGTGGCCACCATTGCCTTTGGAATGGGCATTGACAAGTCCAATATCCGCGCGGTGTATCATTTTAATTTGCCCAAAGGAATCGAAGGCTACATTCAGGAAATTGGGCGTGCCGGGCGCGATGGAAAGCCCTCGCTCTGCCAGAGTTTTCTTTCCGCTGATGATGTACCGGTGCTGGCCAATTTTGCTTATGGCAGCACCCCGACCCGAGAAGCGATTGAAGGCGTGGTGACCGAAATTTTTTCCGGTTCAACCGAACTGGAATTAAATCTGTATGATCTTTCACGCCGGTTTGACATCCGTGAGCCAACGCTCAAAACGCTGCTTGCCCACCTGCAACTGGACGGCTATCTCAAAAGCCGGATGCCGGTCTATCTGCTCTATGAATTTCAGCTTCAGCATTCGGTCGAGAAAACAGTTCAACTCGTAGCGCCCGAAATGAGTGAACGGGTTCGCAAATTTATTGCCCACGCCAGCAAAGGCATTACCTGGTATAAGATAGATTTTGGGGGTATTCACAAACACCTGGAGCCGCACCGGCACCGAGCCGAGGAAATTTTAAACCATCTCAAGGAACGCAATCTGGCAGTGGTCAAAAATTCGGGTGTTCGGCATCGTTTTTCAGTCCTTCAAACTCCGAACAAGCTGGGTGCACTCGTCAAAGCGTCGTGGGAGCGGTTTACAGCACAGGAGCGAATGGAGATCGAACGGTTGGAAGAAATGCTACGCCTGGTGCAGTCTGATGAATGTCATTGGAACGCGCTGGCCCGGTATTTTGATGAAGTTCGAACGACGGCCTGCGGCCACTGTTCGTTCTGTGAGCTGAAAAAAGCAATCACGCTCAAGCCACGGTCAGCGCCCAGCACTGTGCCGGTTCAAATCATCCGACAGACACTCCAGCTTGATCCGGAAGTGTTTGAGCATCCACGGGTTCTGGCACGATTCCTGTGCGGGATTTCTTCGCCACGCTTGACGCAAAGAAAACTGACCAAACACGAGAATTTCGGTTTATTTTCGGAGTTCGATTTTCAGAAAGTGCTGGCTCACTGTGAAAGTGTGGTTGGTGCCGCCGTCAGATAGCGCTCCCGGATCATGTTGAGATGTCGGAGTTCATGCCCGGCAATGTGGTAAGCCGCCGCCCGGACGCTCATCACATTGCCGTTGGCCGTTCCTGACCGGAGCAACGCGTCAGCATCCAGACTCTGAAATAAAGCAATCGTCGAGGCTCGCACCGCGGCAAATTCAGCCAGCAAATCACGGATAGTTCGTTGATTGGCGCCCGAGTAGGCGGCGTACTCATCCTGTTCAAACCCAGGCAGTTCGGTTTTATCATTGCGGGCAAACCGGAGGGCACGATAGGTGTAAATGCGTTCATCATCAATGATATGCGCCAGAATTTCTTTGATCGTCCATTTTCCTTCCGCATATCGAAACAGCAAGGTGTCTTCTGGAAGATGAGCCAGCAGATCGCGTGTCTGGCGGGCGTTATGGCGCAAATGGGTGAGGATGCGCCCATCATCGGGAAGTAATCCGATGTAGATAATCGTGTACGGGGCAAACTCACCTTCCTGGGGCTTGTCAATTCGGCGCATGGTTTTCCTTGGTGTGAACTGAGGCGGTGAAATTGAAGCTATCCGATAAGAAACACTAGCTTTTCAGATACATAGTTCCTGAGTTTTTATTTTGGGAAGCCTCAGAAATCATTGAAGACTTTGAATTTAGTTTCTGTGTATTCTCTGTATTTCTGTGGTTTCTTTATCTGAAATTCTCTATCTTAGAACACCAATTGAGCCAGGCTAAGTTCCCACTCTCATAAATAGGCGATGGAATTTGGGTTCTTTGATCGAATCAAATCAGTTTCCACCCGGATGGGCAGCGGAAAGTAACTGGTGGCATAAGCGCCAGGATAAGGGTTTTAGGCCCGAAGGGGCGCCGTATAATAGCCGTGGTGCGACGCCCACGGCCACAGCCAATCCCAATAAAAGCATCAACGGAAAGGCCTCAGGGTTTTTGTCCTGGCGCTTATCGTAGCTGGTGGGCAGACGGCTTTGAGGCGTACCCACCAGACGCTAGTCCGCTATTATTCTGCCATCTGGTCCACTTACTGCACCCGTCGTGACAAATTCAGAACCAGCGTTTCATACGTACGGATGTCATCATCGTTGGAACTCAGGTAATTGCCTTTGTCATCAAAGTTCTCAACATGCCCGTGGAACTTCAGAAACACGCCGTATGACTTGAGGTAGTACCCAAAATTGCTGACATCAATCGAGAACTCGCCGTCGTCTGAGTCAGCCACGAATTTGTAATCAGCCGTGCTTCCGGTTTCAGTCACATAGAGCGAATAGCCCTTAAAGGTAATATTTATCGTTCGAGCAACCTTGCCGTTGGGGTGAAATTCGGTGATTTTCCACTTTCCGTCGTCGAGTTCTTCGCCCGGCATCGAAGCCAGCGTCGTGGTGCGAGTCAATTCCACGGTCGAAGCCGATTTGGCGACGCTCGCGTCTACGTTTTGCGCCACCTGCTGCCCCCAGCCTTCCCAAATCAGACCATCTTTGTAAATCCGCAACCCAAAGCCAGCCAACTGATTGCCGTTACAACTGAAGCTTGCCGGGTAGCCATAGAGTGAATTATCCGTCTTTGAAAACGGCTTCAGGTTATAGACCACCAGGGTGTCTTCTTCTTTGACCTCGGGCCATTTGTTGAGATGCCGGTCAACAATACATACCGTGTATTTTCCACCTGCTGCAATTTTCGAGTCACTGTAAGTCTGTTGAGTGCCCGAGGCAGGCAGTTTCACAATCTGTGAGTTGATCTGTTGCCCCGTGTCGTCATAGATGTGGAAACCGGCAATCTGTTCGGGCGGAATCAACCCGCGACTGGTGCCAACCCCTTCAAATTCCCAGGTGATGCTGCCAGCGGCCACGGTTTTCACGGTCGGCGGCTGCAACACATAGTACCGAATGTCAATGTCAGCGCTGGCCGTAAAATTGGCATTGACCAGCATTTGCTCAATTGAACTGGTGGGTTGACCAGAGCCGAAATGCTTGATGGTGATGGGTTTTCCACCTGAGAAGTAGTTTTTGTCTTTGTCAATCGGGGTCTTGCCCTGATAACTGGCATTTGACGAGCCAATGAAATCAAAGGTCGTTGATTTCAAAGTATTGCTTGTGGCGGTTGATGTCCCATCCATAACAAACAACCCGTCGCCTGAATTCTTGCTCGACAGGATCATATTCACCATCGCCAGTGAGTTCACTTTCCCCTTTAGCTCAACATAGTGATAGGTGTCACTGAGAAATGGCCCATTGCAGGTAATCTGATCGGCAAAACCAGGGTCATACGGATACTCACTCAACCGACTTTTAATGCTTTGAACCAGCCCATCCATATCCTCCGGATGAGTCATGAGGTAAACCCCATAATCGCCAAACACCTGGGTCAGTCCGTCTTTGATCCCACGGTCAGGCAGTTCGGATGCCAGATGGGTGGTCATTGAGAAACCACCCATGTTTTTTTCACGAGCGAGCAGTTTCGCCACAAAATCACTGCCATAATTGTTTGACAGCCATTCCAGAAAATGGGCGGCGGCATAGTAACTTTCTTCGTCATTGGCATCGAGTGACGCAACCAGGTAGTGTTTCATCCCGTCTTTGGTCAGAAAGGCTTTTTTCTGAGTATCGGACATGCCCGTTTGCATTGCCATGTAGTTGGCTGAGGCCTCGATAAACCAGATTTCCGAACCCAGCCAGGCGGAAACATAGCCGAGTTTTCCAGTGGTAAAGTATTGACCTTGAAAGACGTGGGCCAGTTCGTGCCCGGCAACGCCTTTCATATAGTCACAATTCTCCAGTTTGTTTGAGAGATAGAGCGGACCGCCAATCGCACTTTCCCCCGCCGCGTCTTTCAGTTTGGAAACATAGGCATATTGCGGAAGTGAAAGCGCGGTAAACGGTGTTCCTGGCAAGGTGAGGAATTTGTCATAGGCTTGATTGAGGTAATTCATCAGGTCCACGACAAACGGCTCTGGGCCGCCACCGCCGGTGCATCCACGCCAAACCGACGAATTTGGAACACAGTCGTCATACCCAAAAGCCGAAGGATAATAGACGATATAAAACCGTTCATTCGGGTCTTTCCCGGTCACGGTAATATCAAGGGCTGAAAGCTGGATGCGATAGGTTCGGACAAGCGTCGCTGACTGGAGCGGTTCAAACCCTTCGGACAGGGTTTCAGTCTGAGCTGAGAAACTGGACGGAATTGTCGTCGCGAAATACGCCGAACTCGTCACCGGATCAAAACTGATCAACATGCCTTCGGGCATCCAGTCTTTAGTGCCGTCAATCTGGTATTCAAGCCGGAACACCCGTTCCGCCGGATTGGCCGGCAGCAGCGCCGGAGCAATCGGAAATCCAACCACCACCGCTTTGTCACGCAGGATTTTTCCGGCCAGCGTCAGTTTGTAGACTCCGGAAATCGGTGCAAAGTCATTTTTGACTTTGAGTTTCTTTGGTGTCTTCTTTGTTTTGGTCCAGGTAGCGGTGAACGATTCATCGCCTGGCGCCGGGGCAAAAATCGCCATCGCGCCATCTTCGCCTGACACAACCGCGCCCTGATCGGCATCCACCATTGCGCCATTGGGTTCGGTGCAATCTTTAACGGTAACGGTCATCGTCGCCGGTGATCCGATCTGGTAGGTGCTATCCGGCACCAATTCAACCATGATGGTTTCATCGCCTTCATTTTCTGAATCAGGCATGAGTGTCAGCGGAATACTGATCTGAGTCTGACCTTTGGCAACCGGCATCGTTTCAGGAAGTTCAAGATAGTCGTTGCCCATCACCGCCGAACCAGCAAACCGATATTTGACCGCCATCGCCCAGTCAATATTCCCGGTGGCGGTAATCACACAATTCGCCATCGAAAGCTCTGAAACCGTCAGCGTGGACGAAGCAAATTTCAAGGTTGGAAGGGATTCGTTGTCCAAAATTGAAACCGTGGCGCTGGCTGGCGTTCCAATCTGATAGCCGCTCCCTGGTGTGAGGGTGATAATGACGGTTTCGGTGGATTCGGTTTCGCTGTCATCAAGCGGAATGATCGAAATTGTGGCTTTGGCGGCTCCGGCCGGCATCAACACGCCTCCGGAAAGCGCCATATAGTCACGTCCTGCCGAAGCTGTACCGCTCACCTGATAGTTGATCGTCAAAGCTGTTGTGTTGTTGTCGGTTCGGGTAACGGTCACGGTGCCGGAATTGCCTCCAATCTCAGCCGCGACATTGTCGGTGGCTTCGATGGTCATCGTGGATGTCCCCCCGCTGATCACCACTGCCGTGACACTGGTGCTGTGTGTCAAGCCGCTCGACGTCCCGGTAATTGTTACCGTGTAACTGCGTTGCGGCGTGCCGGTGCTGGTGCTAAACGTCAATGTCGTCCCGCCACCGGGCGAGACGGTACTCGTCGCAAGTCGCGCCTGGACAGTGCTGTCTGCCGGACTGACCGAAGTCGTTAATGAAATATTTTGGGCAAACCCATTGAGTGGGGTCGTCATGACCGAAAAGACACCACTCCCGCCAGGAGCAATGGCTTGCGAAGCCGGGTTGGCGGCAAGTGAAAAGTCACCGGTGGGACCGGTTTGTTTGCTGACGACAGCGCGAATCATGACATTCATTTGTGTTCCGTCAGTAAACTGGATTGGCCCCAGGTAGGTCACCCCGTTGTCAATTGAAAAGAACCCACGCCGCTGGGCAACTCCATTGGTATCAACCGGGAAGCCAACCCCATTGTGCGGGTTGGGCGCCTGATAGCCGACATAAAAATCACCTGCGGAAATCGTCGGCCCGCTCACGGCAAAATCAACAAATGACCCAATGCGTGGAATGGTCACCGACTGATTGACGGCAAGCGTCGGATTTGATGGCGGCTGACCGCTCCCGGACGGATCTGTGAAGGCCACGAGCCGGATGCTTTGGCCAACCGGGCTGGCATATCCTTGAAACGAGGCAAAGTAAATCCGAATCGTCTTGAGCGTGGCCGGATAGCTGCTCGGGGTCAATCGGTTGACGATCAGCAAACCGTTATCAATCACGCCGCGTCCGTCGAGTGTTCCGTCATCGGTTTTGAGTTCTTCATCGGTGGATTGCATCCCGGAAACAACCGCCCGAATGCACACATTGGCGTGCTGGCCGCTGGAAAATTGGAACGGCCCGGCAAATCCTTCGCCATGTGAAGTCGAATAAAACGCCCGATCAGACTGAGGGCCATCCATAACGGTTGAAAATCCAGTGCCGTGGGCAGGATCCGACACCTGATAACCTAAATAGAGGTCACCTGAAAGGATGGTCACCGGGTTGAGTTCAAATTCGGAGAATTCGCCAATCGCGGGAATTGTAACGAAGTCCTTGATAATAAGAGCAGGTGACTCTGGCGGTTTTCCCGTGCCATGGGGATCCAAGAAGGCCACCAGTTGAACCGTCTGTCCAACCGGCGAAGGAAACCCTTGAAACTGATCAAACCGAATCCGCACCCGTTGGAGCATTGCCGGATAGCTGGATGGCGTGAACCGATTGACCACCAGCAGGTTATCTTTGATCAGACCTGAATCTGGGGTGCCGGCCTCGGTTTTTAGCTCCACCTCCCCGATGAGAGGTTCTGGCAGCGAGGGTTGGGAAACCCAGGGTTCAGCTAAAACAGGAGCCAGCGGTTCAAACCGGTCTCGTTCAGAGAGCAGGAACCGCTCCTGGGCTTCAGAGAACGGTGACGCCGTTACCGGTGCCACCTTTTCCTGTCCCTGGGTTGAAGTAATAACAATTGGAATTGGGAAGGAAAATAAGAGCGTGAGGAGAATCAGAAGAAATACAAAGAAAAACAGGAGTTTATGTCCACGGGTGTTCATGGGATGCCTCCCTTCTGCTGCCATCGAACACACACAAAGCAGACAGCAGACTATGAAGGGCAATCCCCGTGCCAGTTGGACTTTTGGATGAGATGCACCAGGCCGAGACCTGCGGGAGACAAATCAGTCAGCGGGCGAGCGAACCCGGTATTTTTTCCCTACTGCCCGGTAAAAATCCCCCATTGTCACCAGTTCAGAGGGCTGTCATCATTTTTGGACTGTGATTTTGCACATTCATCTGTGGATTCATCAGGCTCATTTTCTTCAGTTCGAAGAAGTCTCAAAACTTGAGCCGAAACCCGATCTGAAACTGCCTGGGAGCAAACGCCGAGGTGTACCGATCCCGCGTGACCGGGTAGCGTCCATTGACCGTGGCTGGCAGGTTAAAACTCCCATCCGGCTGGATCGGGTAAGTGTTGTTGATCAGCCGGACATTGAGCCGATTGAACAGGTTGAACACATCGGCAAAGAAATCGAGCTTGAAAGTATCTCCCAGTTCAAAACTACGGGTCAGCCGGAGGTCTACTTGAGCATATCCAGGACGGATACCGGTACCAACATTGCCGTCATCAGCCAGCTTTTCAGAACACATAGACGCATGCTCGTTGGCGTCGCCAAACGTTGCGACATCGGTTTTCCCTCCGACATTGGTCAGATTCCAGCTCAGTAGCTCAATTTTTTCTGGATTTCACCCCACGGGCACTGGAGTTTAGCTGCAATGTCGTCTCTGTCGCCACTGGAAAATTTTTCCCATCCAGGCCGAACAACCACTTGACCGAAGAAAAGCCGAAAGCAAACAAAACTTTCTGATTTTCAAGCCGTGATTTTGCAAATTGGCTTCAAAAAAGTTTCCATGACAACATTCTGATAACTCTCTTTGGTATCTAGCAATTGCAGCCAAAAGTTTGTTTTTTCCGTAATGACAATATTATTGGGGAATGATCAGAAGTTAAATCATTGAATTAACTATGGTTTCTTCAGATGTTCAAAAAAGAATAAAATATCAGCACTCTAAAAATAATTGCTAACAATTTTCTGCTGATCAAAATTGCTCAGATACTTCAGACTACAGGTTGGAATCATTGATCCACTTTCGGTATTTCCCCAGGCCCAGAGCCTCAAACTCGTCAATCCGGTTCCCTTTTTCCACTCCCAACATCTTGAGCGCACAATTGATGGCACCCGCTGGCAACTGATCAACCTGCACATCACCGCGATTTCCCGTCACTGCCGGGCCAAATAGAATTTTCCCTTTTGACCAGACAATGGCGCCCTGGCTGCCCTGGCCTCCAAAATAGTCGGTTTCAATGTAGGCAAGCGGCCCTGGGTGTGAGTGGGTTTGGCCAAAATGATTTAATTTTTGACTCAAAAAAACAAAGCGTGGATCAAACGACCCACGCTCTTCGGTGGTGGTCAGCGAATCATACAGGGCTTCGGTCACCGGAATCATCGCCAGGCCCTGCAACAACGGGATAATGATGGCGGTTGATTGGATCTGAACAATGTCACCAATCAAGGCTTCTGATCCCAAAAATGCCTGCAGGCAATGTCCCATGGCGACGATCCGTATAACTGACCGGCTTTATTGCGCTTTCCAGGTGAGAATTGGGGAATTTCCAAACCAGATTGACCAGAGTCCAGTTGCCAGCGACTTGTTGGTAAACCGGTTTTTGACCTGACCTTTAACCGCCAGGGTCACGGCGCCGCCTGGGCCCCAGCATAGCTCCATCCGGTCCCCTGACTTCATATCAACCAGGGAATTCAAAAATGGATCCACGACGCTTTTCAACGAATCATAACCAGAGGTGTTCTTGCGCAGACTCTCTTCATACTGCTCACGGATTTTGGCGGCTTCGACATCACGCACAAAGTGCATAATGATGAGTTTGGCCGGGCCGTCTTTGAGCATCTGTGATTTCGCATCGGCTGCTTTATCGTACTTACCGGTCTCGTAATAGGCCGCCGCCGCATAGACTTTGAATCCGAGTTTGCTCCGAACTCCAAGATGGGTGACTTCAAATGTATGCCCATAATTGCCGCCCTTGGAGAGAAATGAGACGCCCGTTGACGGCTCTTTGACGTTTTGCGCCATGGCCGAGAGACAGCTCAATCCCATCATCAGAAAGAAACCGGCAATGGCAATAACCAGTTTTCGAGTCATGAGTGTTTCCTCACAAAAATGAAAGTGATTTTTTTTCAAGCGAATGTTGAAAGAAGAATTGGCGGGACAACGGGCGTGATTGTAGCGCATTTGGAACCAGGCGACCATCACCAATTCTCTTTAGCCTCCGGGTTCGGGGTTCGGGTTTGGCGAGTGTCTGGTCTTTTGGCTGCAGGCCATAAATAATAAAGATAACACGGTGACACGATGATCACTGGTCATCCTGCCACCTTGTTATCTTTTCAGGTTGTCACCCCGCCACATTGTCAGGGGTACGGGTTTTGGATACCCAGCGCGGTGCTGAATTCGTTGTCTGCCGAAGAATCAAGTAGAGTTGCGCTGTGTGGTGCTGAACGTGCCGGAGATTATGGATCAACATTTCCGCCAGGTTCAGGTCCAGCCAGTAAAACCCACCTTTCTGGCGGGTCTGCTCGTCGGTTAAGGTGGCGATCCTGGCCCGGCATTTCTGACGGCCATGATCGAGGTAGGATAGCATTTCGTCCTTAGTGTAGACCCGCTCCGGAAGAATCCCCGCTGGATCCAATTCATCCAGGTTAAATGGCGCGGGAGGAACAAATCCTTCAACTGAATCCGACAGGCACACATCCAGAAAGAACAGGGTGTGATACACGATGTACCAGAATTCCGGGTGCCGGTCGCGGTCGCCCCAGATTTCATCTGGACAGGCGTGTATGGCATTTTCAAGCATATCAATCGCGGCGCCAAACTGCCCCCAGATCAACGTTCTCCAAAATGAATCCATGATTTGACCTCATCTTTTCTAGGTTGAGCATTATATCGCCGGGCACTCATTGCCAAAGCTGAAGCCCATTCCTGGCTGGACCGCATCTGGTGGCGCAAAGGCATTTCGGAAGGTAAATGCCTTTTCGGTGGGACCGTGCTGGCGGAGGTGTTCGAGTCGGGCGGCAGCTTCGGTGATGGTTGGATTGTGCCCCTGTGGCACCCACCATAACACGGCGTAGGCTTCGGCCATTTTTTCAAACCACTCTTTGCGCCGCGCCATAATTTCGACGTGCGCGGTTTTGTATACATAGTGGTTGAGCGTGGTAACATCCTGCCAGACCGACATATTGATCAGCACATTGTCGCCCAGTGGCCGGAGCGCGGTGGCGTCTCCGTCATCGGTTTTGAGCCGCCACACAAATCCGGGCGAGCTTTCAGCTAACGCATTGATGCGATCCAGGTTTGCGACAAAGTCGGTCATGGTGGGGGATTCGAGCGATTCTTTCATCACGGCAATATTCAATTGAGCAAGATGGTATTGGGACATACAGTTTCCTTGAGAAAGTTCGGTTTTCCTTTGATTGATCGGCTCTGGTTTTAAAGCTCGGGCATTTTACTTTGGTTTTGTCTCGATTTGAACAGAGTCAAGTATGCGTTGGGTTATTTTGCGGGCCATTTCATCATTTTGTGGGTACCTCCCCATTACAAACCAGAGACTATTTCCTTTTGCCCAAATTCCGCCGTTCATTTCAAGCTGATTGGTTCCATCAATGATGTTGGCAATAAAGGTGGCTTGCCCAGGAATCGGTGATTCGATCTTTGAATTTACCTTCAGGTTTGGGGAATTATTTCTTTTGATACCATACAGAAACCCTTGAGCATATTCTTTTGCATTAGCTACCTGGTTTAACTCAAGGTAGGATATCGCAATCAGCATCTCGTTTTTCGTATAAACAAAATCCTTTTGAACCAAAATAGGACGACTCAATGATGGTTCATCAGGTAATTCGCGGGGGGCTCCGGGCATTGATAGTGTTAACCCGGTGCTCCCAACTGAAAACTTTTCCCACCCGGCTGCCAGATCTGGTTTGGGGGCTGGTGGTCGCTTCTTCCCGGTTACTTCTTTTAGAAACGGGGTTGCCTGATCTTTATCTAACGCTTTGAGTATCTCTGGAATCGGAGTCAGCCCGACAGCAGTTTTTCCGTCTGCTTCGCCTGACTTTGCAAACAGTCCAACCACTTTTCCCGTGTCCTGGCTGATGATCGGAGTCCCACTTTGTGATTCCGTCTTCACTTTTTTATCCAGAAGCACCAGGACATAGCCGGCTTCAACTTCGACAATGGTTCCCTCGATTACTTCAAACCCAGTTTTGGTCGCCGCCCCCTTGTTTGGAAACCACACTCGCTCACCAAAATTTGGTTTTGCGCGGCTGTCCAACTCAAGCAACAGGCCTGGGTCAACTGGCTCAGTCGTGGGCATAATCAGATAGTCAAACCTGATATCCAGTGGTTCATCGGTTCCTTCACTGCCTGGATTTCCCCAACATCTGGTCATCGTCGCGACGGATTTATCCGTCGCCAGATCAAGCCATTCAGCCTTTACCAGTTCGGGTCCATTAACATCAATCAGGTGGACACAGGTGATTGCCACTATCTGGTTCGTCGATGTTTTTGAAAAAAATCCGGTGCCCTGATGTGTTTTGGTGCCATCGGCCCAGTGTAGAACAGGCTGATACAAGATTGCCTTTTGTTCAAATTGTGAACGATTTGGTTTCTTCGATTCGGGAGCGGCAGGTTGTTGAACCGGGTACCAGTTCAAACAAAACACTCCCAGTAATACCCAGACGGGCAACGCCAAAAAGTGCATAAACAAACTCCATTGGGAAAATTGAGAATCACCTATGCAGTTAACTGCAGTAAATCCCACTTGTTACCGTACAAATCCTCGAAAACCGCCACCGTGCCATAGACTTCGGTTCGGGGCTGTTCGTGAAATTTGACGCCTCGGGCTCGAAAGGCTTCATAATCGCGCCAGAAGTCATCTGTATTGAGAAACAGAAAAACACGTCCGCCGGTTTGATTGCCGATGTGGGCCAGCTCCGCCGGGTTTTTCGCCTGAGCCAGCACCAGCCGGGCTTCCTGTGCACCAGGGGGGGCGACAACGACCCACCGTTTTCCATCATCCCGGCCACTGTCTTCAACGAGGTGGAATCCCAGCACGTCGGTGTAATAGGCAATCGCCTCGTCATAATCTCGAACCAGAAGGCTCACCGCTCCAAGATATTGGTACATAAAAAATCCTGCTCCGAAGGTTGTTCCATGGTTTTGGTTTGAAAGAGAATCTCACAGAACCAGTCAGAAAGAAAATCTGAGAAATTCAGGTTGATTGATGGTTGGCTATTAAAAGAGTCTGATAACTGAAATGAAGTCAGGAATTCTCGATTGGCAGAGTCATTTCTCAAGCGTATCCTCAAAGTTTCCGCCCTAACTCCAGACCGCACCTGGCACACACTGGTCTGGATTCCATAAACTCATTTTTTCTGGAGGACCCTGTGGAAAAACGACAGTTTGGAAAAACTGATATGCAGGTGAGCATCCTCGGATTTGGTGGCGCCGAAATTGGGTTTGAGGGTGCCACGACTGAGTCTGTCTCACGCCTGCTTAACAAAGCACTGGACGCCGGGTTAAACGTCATTGATACGGCTTCGGCCTATCTGATCAGCGAAGAACTCATCGGTCAGGCTGTGGCTGGCCGCCGAAACGATTTTTATCTCTTTTCCAAGTGTGGCGCAACCGACGGTTTTACTAAAGCTGATTGGAGTAAAGCCGGGATCCTGAGTCACATCGAGCGCAGCCTGAAAGCACTTCAGACCGATTATCTGGACCTGATCCAGCTTCATTCCTGTTCTGAAGCCGAGTTGCGCAAGGGTGAAGTCATCGAAGCCCTCATCGAAGCCCGTCAGAAAGGATATTCCCGGTATATTGGCTATAGCGGTGATAGCGCGGCGGCCCGCTATGCCATTGAATGTGGTCAGTTTGATACCCTGCAAACCTCGGTCAATATCGCCGATCAGGAAGCCATCGAACTCACCTTGCCGCTGGCCCAGGAACGTCAAATGGGTGTGAT